>NZ_QUGO01000029.1:0-23393 GCF_003479105.1 Blautia sp. AF19-13LB | reverse complement strand
GGATGTAGTAGTGAATTTATCACAATTTAAATGACGACTTGCAAGTCGCACACTATGACCTCTGCTGACTTCTGTGCGTTCAGCATTGCTTTATGCAATGGTTACCTCTTTCAAGGCGTACCGCACAGACCTCCCTAGGTACCACACGTTTCTTCCTCTCCATCCATCTGCCTCATTTATCATGCATGATTCCGTGTAGTTATTGGGCTTCGATTTGATATGCAACCTTACCCTCATGCATAACCTCATATAAGATTTCTGTCCGTCAGACCAGAGATTTGCCCGTGAGTTAGTATGTTCCTCACATCCAGCTTCCTTCAGATTCCATCTCACGATGGACACCCTTGCTTTCGGCTATATCCTTCCCACTACCGGGCGGATTCGGGGCTTTAACCCGTTAGAAACGTGCGCCGCTAGGTGCACATAGTCTAATAGCAGTTGTTGCGGAAATTGCAACAACTGCTCAAAAAGTCTTGATTTTTCATCACTGATGACCCATAGTGAGCATCGGTGTACCCACGGAAACTCGCGATACCCGTGTGCGTAGAAAAATTCATACATGCCCCACCCATTATATAAATACAGTAAAAGTTGTATCAACTCCCTAATAGTAACGCTTTACATATATGTATCTATATTTCCTTGTGGAATATGGAAAATTATTACAAACCACTACACATTTTAAGACAGACACTTAACAAACAAATATGCACTCTCACAATATTAATCTTATATCTATATTTAAATATGTACATAGGGAATATCCCCATGATTCATATTTCCCACATATCCTAATTCAATAATTCTAGAAGAAAAATTTTCAAGTATTTTATATAATTGTTCTACCATCTCTTTAGTATAATAATTTGTTTCTTCGCTTTCAGAATTGAATACACCAATTATTTTTCCACCATATTTAATTGGTAATACTAATTCTGAACGTGTCTGAAAAACTGCACAATAATAATCTTTTTCTTTCTTTACATCATCTATTAAAATATTATTTCCTGTTACATACGATTTTGCCATAAGCCCGTCCATAGCAACCAAGCGATATCTTTGTTTATACAGCACAATATCATCTGCAAACACCATTAATCCTGTTTGATGGCTATCTGTCTTTACTCCTAACGCAATTTGATTATAATCAGTTCTCGTTACATTATGTAATCTCTCAATAGCATTCTTTAACAAAATATCAAATCGGTGGCACATATCAAAGATATTCAAACAGTAATCTGGATATATCCATTCAATTAATTCTTTAAAATCATTCTCATACAACTTCTGAAAATTTTTACCATTTTCATCAGACAAAAACTGTAAAAATTCTCCCATATCCTTTCTATATATTTGTCCAATAATCTTAAGATCTTTTGTTGCTTCACTAGTTGCTTCATAATCTCCTATATTACTCATCATTTGCTGTAACTTATCAAACTTTTCTTTCCAAAACCCAATATATTCAAGTCTTGCCTCAGCACCTCCATAAATATTGGGTCCTATTTTTTCAGGAATATTTTCGCCATAATACTTTCTTTCATTTTCACTCAACACAACAAACAATAATTTATCTTTATAATGATGGTCCTTAATTATTTCCCCTACTTCATACATACACGCTTGTCTCTTTAAGTATGTATCACTTACAACAGTTAGAACATAATCATGTTCTTGAATTGTATCCATAAATTCCTTAAAGCTATCTTTATACTTTAACCCTGTATAACGTGAAACCTTAATCTTATCTTGCAATTTTTCACGAATCTTGTCTTCAATAATATCCACTATAGGTGTGTCACACTCCGTATATGAAATAAACAAAGTCGATAATCTTTTTGCTTCCTCTATTTGTCTTACTTCTACACTATTGTTTTGAAAGCAATAATATACATTATCCACTAATATCTTTTGTTTCGCCCTCTCAACTTTGATAACAAAAATATTTTTTCCTGAAACATTAACATATCCGTATCCAAATTGACAAGTGCCATCTAAATTCTTGTCTACAGAATTCATAATAGATTTCATATCAAATGCAAGCTGAAGACCCTTTGGCTTCAATAGCCCATTATCCTTTTCAACCCCAACTAATATATACCCTCCATTAACATTGGCTAATCCACATATGAATTTTGCCAATTCTCCTGGGCGTAGTTCCAAGGCTCTACATATCAAATTTTCAGTCACACTATTGCATATAATATTTTCAATTTCCTTTTCATTTAGTCTCATGTTATATTCCTCTCAGCGGTATTCTATTAAGTCCGGTTAGTTTAATCATCTTTCCAAATGTGATTTTCTGTGGTTCACTCTTTCCATCCTCTACCCATAGTTCCCAATCCATTGTATAATCCAGCAAATCTTTTTCTGTCTCATAATATATTCGAACTTCTCCACCATCAGACGGGCGTGCCAATAAAAAGATTTCTTTTCCATCTTTCTTTATGATAAATATTGTATTGGCTATTTGACGCATTTCAGTAATGTCATACTCTTCTTTACTATTTAAATGCAAAAGAATATTATTTTTTGACCGCTCTAATATAGTTTGAAGATACTCATATGTACCTGCATCATGCTTTGAATTTCTGATATACTTACTTGCAAAATCCGGGTAGGAGAAGGCTTTTTCCAGTGCATCTTCAGAATCAATTCCCAATTGTAGCAATACCTCTTCTGTTAATTCAATTCTATCATCACTAACTTCGGTACATTGTTCCTGACTTTTGCCAATAAGCTCCTCCAACTTTTCCGGACTGGATATGTTGTACTTTTCCATGAGTTGATTAAATGTCTCTGCCTGCTTGATAGTTCTAGCAATTTCTTCATCGTCATAAAGATAATGCTTGTTTTCACACAAATTTGGCAAAATGCTCCTTGCCTTTTCCTCATTGTCACATATCCACACCAATAATCTTTTAAAATATGTTCTTACTTCCTCCTCTTTAGAAGTTCTGTTTTGATTAACATATTTTATAATAACCTGAGATACATCTATATCATTTTTCCATCGGCTTTCCGGCAATTCCAAATAAATGTTTTTCATAAGCAAGTCTGACTTGATGTCATATCCTGCACAAACAGCTAAATCTTTTAGCGTTTCATCCATTTCATTGTCCAAAAATATGTCATCCTTTATCATGAACCTACCATTCTGATTCGGTAAGATCGGCTTCGTAGATTTATTTATAAGATTATCATAGCCTTGTCCTAAAACAAATTCTACAAATTGTGCCAATAATCTCACTGCTTCATCAAAAGATATTTCCATATATTCTGCAAATTTCTGAATACATTCACACTCACTAATTCGGTCTGCCACACGAGTTATTGTATGTTTCAATGCATCCTGCAATATTCTCTCAGAAATTACCGACACCTTTATCATTTGATTATCCATTTTCAAAATTGCATTTGCAAATTGACATATTTGCCTATGTATTACTAATCTATCATTTTCCCCTGTATACATATATGCCATACGAAACAATACATTGCTTTTAAGTTCCTTCTCTGCATCATCCAACTTATCTTCAATAAGTTTTAAAATCTGCTCATTACCATATTCTTCGAATTGAAACCAATCTCTGTTTCTGAACTCCAAATCAAGCAACCAATCCCTACAATCAATTCCAAGAAACTTTAGAATCTCCTTATATTCATTTAAGATATCTTTATCAAAATATAAATTTGTCGTGCAAGAAAATATACCATTTTGATTTGGAATAATATTAATCCTCTCTGACGCAATATATGTCTGAAAACTTTTATTCTCTTCTATCAGATTAAAAAACTGCGATAACCATGAATGCCAATCAGTTCCTCTCATGTATTCCTGAAGTTTTACAACATTCCCATACTCCTCTATCTGCTTTATCAATGATTTAAAATTGTACTTATTACAATTATTCCACAGGGAATTATACCAATTGTGCATATCTTCCCTACACGGAATCTTTTCTGGCATTATAACACTAAGCAAATCCCATTCTTTTTCACGTATTTCCTCTTTGGATTCAGAAATTATAAATACCTGTTCATATTCAAAATCATCTTGCAATGCCATCATTGATCCATTACCGGTACAGATAATCGGTGTGTGCAAAATAGTATACTTACAATTATTGACAATATCCTCCAACCATTCATTGTCATACCAATTTTTGCTACCATACGAATTGATTTTTGTTATGTTATAGATTCCGTTCCATCTTTTCTCTGCTACATACTCTAGTAACTTTTTATATAATTCACATGCCCTTTCAATAATATCTCGATTTTGCTGTATTTCATCATCAATCTTTGACCTTGACTGACATGTCAAAAAAATGCCATCTCTGGGTTCTGTCGGATTAAAATCTCTGGCACAGACTAACACTGGAAATGGGAAATCTTCTGTTCCGATTAAAGGGAAATCGCAAAACAACCTTGATTGCTGCTTTGCATAAGGCATGATATACCATCCACTTTCTCCGCCTTCTAAAGCAATAGATATTGTTGTATTCTCTTCTGTTAAATTTAAAATATATATCTTCTTAGTTTCTGTACTTGATACATATATGATTTCATGAACTAATGAATTAGCTAAACCACAATTGTATTGCCTGCTATATTTATAATTTTCTCCTGTAGCTTCAAGTGTAATCTCCTCTATATCACTAAGCATTGACAAGACAAATGGTGCTGACACTCTCAAATTCTCAATCCCTTGCTGAGCCACCTCAATCCCATCCTCATCAAGTTCGTACTCAAATATGGTATTATATGCATATTTATCATAGTCACTTACCAGCATTGACTGACATTCCTGCAATTGACTCACAGCTTTTTCCAATGCCGCAATAATTTCTTTTTTATCATGACCAGTCCTATCCAATGAAATCCGAAAGCGAGAGTAATTCTCAGGTTCTGTCTCTAAAATACCTGATATATTAACTATCTCTGATAATAAATGTGTTGTCAGAAATCCTGTTCCAAACTTCCCACTGGTTCTTTCCGTTTCATCATCTCTATCCTTTGATGAAGATTGATTGATAAGTGACATGACATTTGCAAGAGAAAATGCTCTTCCATTATGTCTGAAAATAACCCTTTTATTACTTTCATCTAAATCAATACGAATTTTTACCTTGCCGCTATCATTGCAAACATCCTTTGCATTTTGACACAATTCCCAAATCCATCTCTTAACGCTATCCTCATTATTGTTATAACGTTGTCTCTGAAGTAATTGCAATATACGATTAGCAGCTCCTGTTCTCAATGAATTATTATCTTCTTCTTGTATATTTCTTAGAAATTGTTCTTTATCCATATCTTCTCCCACAAAAAGACCTCATGCCTTTTTTAATCGACATGAGGTTTCAATACATTATAAATCCGTTCTATTATCACATCGATTTCAAACTGTTATTATATTTGTATCAATTATTCAACATATACACCCAATTATTGATACTTTTCCACACCTTCAATACTTATTTTCTCATCATAATCAAAAACAATTCCCACGCTATATCTTGCTCTTGTAATTGCAACGTAAAATTGAGACTTTGTTTTCGGTTGCAATGTCTTTGAATGGTCCTTCATCCAGCTTCTCATTGTTCCAGTTGGATAAATCAAGACTCTATCATATGTTAATCCTTTAGCCTCACCCATATTTATTACTGCATATCTATCATTCACTTTTACTGTTCTCTTCTCCCTAAGTTGCATTGGCTTAAATTCTTCTAAATATGCATCAACATCATCTGGTCTTACTAAAAAAACTCCGTCATGCCCTGTAACCGCAAATTGCTTTGTTCCAGTTTCACCATATTCTTCATACAACTGCGATGAATATGAACAAATACTTTGGTTATTTCTGTAAGAATCATTCAAAGTCTCTTTATCAATAATGCAACCTGGTTTTTTGCACTCAGTTTTAATAAATTCTTCTATCTTACCATTTGCATATTTCTTATACTTTGCTTCGTTATGCGTATGATATGTTACCTGTCTGGGGTCTCCTACCATTGTCACATCACACTCCGCTTGCAACAGACTTTTTATGATGTCTAAATCATATCCCGCTAAATCTTGAATTTCATCTACATATATCTTAGGATAAATCCTGCTAATTCTTTGCGAAACTCTGCCTTTAGTTTCCTTTTCACAACGGCATACAAATTTTGCAATCTTATCTGAATACATTTTCATCCCATCCGTGAAATAGAATTTTCTATAGTCATCTTCTGCAAAATATACCGGACCATATTTCCCATCATATTTTTTCCCAGACTTTTCATTGACTAATATCATGCCGTTAATCTTATCATCTAAGACCACTCCCTGAAATGGTCGAACCCCGTGCTGCAAAAGAAAAGAGTACCATGTTTGTATGATAACATTATGCGGAACAAAACCATTGAGTTCTACAATTTTTTTTCGGATTTCCAATTCATTAGCAATAGTGTATGTTGTTATTAATACACTGTCCGATTGTTGCATCGCTTGTCTGACCAAATATGTAGTTTTACCAGATCCTGCAGCCGCAATTATCAATCTATTTACCATCTGATAGCCTCCAAAATATATTCCGGTATTTCTATCTGTTCAGAAGATTCGAATATTCTCAATGCGCATTCTGTTTTGTTATGCTTCATAAATTTCCTCAAATCATCCTCATTTGTATAATCAGTACCGAAAATTTGATTTAACTTATCTAAGCCATTAACTTTCAGCAGTTTCGGTTCCAAAGTATTGTAATTATAATCACTCTTGCCAATCTTAAGTGTCCCTGTATCCACAACGTCATCAACACATATCTTTATATATTCTTTCCGCTTTGCACCTATATAATTTGCATACTTTTTGTTAATAGCTGCCATATCACCATCGTTATCTGTAACAACTGCAATTTTTGTTTGAATACAATCTGCAATCTCAAGGAAACGCAAAAATGATACACCCACGGAAATCACTTCTATTCCATCCTCTATCGGCAAACGCCCATCATTAAGTTGCATATATGCTTTCTGAATCACCAGTTCATCCGAATCTCCTTCACACAAGATGGTTTTCTTACATAAAATCATTCGTAACGTATCATAACCAGCCACCTTCTTAAAGAAATTATATGTATCTTCCGGCAACTCAGAAAATCTTGTAATTCTCAGGTTATCAAGCAGCATCACTTTTCCTAACCCTAACTTATTTGCGACGAAACTACTATGCGTTGAAATAAGTATTTGTTTTTCTGCATATTGTTCCGAAATACATTTAATCAACTGATTCAATCTTGTATGTGACAAATGATTTTCTGGTTCTTCTAACAAAATAATACTTGCATTTTGCGAAGTACGTTTTGCTAATGCCAGTTCTGTCTTAACAACACATTGCTCTCCTTTTCCTACATAATGAAATGGTATCTCATCCAATTGTGTAACAAGACTATTTTCCCAAGCATTCTTTGTAACCAATTCTACAGATAACGCAATCTTTTTGTCTGTCAAACTAGCATCTTGATTTATTTTATTATTAATAGCCTCTATTGATGGATCATTAATAAAAGTATCCCTCATTTTTCTATGTGCTTGTGCAATAGATGTTATATCTTCCGGTTCCAATGAGCCTTTTATAATTCTCGACAAATACAAATCATTTCCACTTTGATATCTATATTCAGATGAATCAATCAAACATGATTTATAAGGTATGCTACGTGTTGTAATTATATCTCTGGCAAAGGTTGTCCAAGTGATATCATAATATTCAATCGGCAAGCTTTTAACATCTCCCTGTTGGACTAATGCTTCATATTCATCTGCATATTTGTCATTAAATGCAATTTTGAAACAAAATCCTTCTGCACTGTTATCTTTATCTGAATTCGCATCACCATTCATCAAAGGATTTTCAGCTCCACCAAAGAAAATTTCTATTGTTATGTATGGAAGTTCAATAGGGGCTGTATTTAACGATGTAATATACTCATCAACTGCCTCTTTATTAAAAATATACTGTGAAATCTCATTCCATATACTCTTTCCACTAATAATTCCGGTCAGTGCCAAATTTATAGCTTCGAGTATTGTTGATTTCCCTGCTTCATTATCTCCAACAACAATATTCAATCCTTCTTCAAGAGTAATTTCAAAATCTCTGTAACATTTAAAATTATGAATTTTGACTTTTCTAATAAACATTCTGTTACCTCCCAATATTTCACATATACAGTTTTGCAAGGAGCTTCTTTTTATCATAAGAATATATGGTGTTTTCACTCTTCGTTTACAATCACTCATAAATCCATGATTTCATTTCTATGCTTTCCTCTAAAATACTATTTCTACCTTCTTTTCCATACCCATCAGCTTCATATATTACCATGTGTATATATTGCTTGTGTTCTTTCCTTTGATACTTTGTAAAATAGATGCCAATGTTATAGAATCCGCTTCCCTTTTTCACTATTTCCTTATCTGGAATTTCAAAATACTTACTATTACAATTGATTCTGTCTTTGACAATTTCACTCATAGGAGAGTCAAATAGAAAAGTGCGATAGATTGATATTGCTTCCTGATATCTAATCATAGCATAGGGTATATTGTATTTATTAACAGCTTTATAACTATACGCTCGAGAATCCATAAACACCTCATACATATGGTCCATTTCTTTATTCGTTAGATTTACTCCCACTATACCTCTAATATTCTGCTTTATTTTTCTCCAATTCTTTTCGATAATTTCCTTTATTTCTTCAGACTCTTCCGTTTTTGTTCTTATTTCCGTATTTCCCAATGGCGATGGCTTATATAATGAGCAGTTTTTCATCTCTGCTTCATTCCAATATGGAAAACCTTCTACAGCTCGTCCTGTATGCTTCCCATAAAGGGTTACTTTACGGGTTACATTCTGCATCATTTCTTCTCCATACATATTTACAATCTGTATAGGATTTCCGCATTCTGGGCAAATCGCATACAAAGAAAGTCTTTTATCCTTTTTTGTTCTGTAGTAAGGATACTCATGGCATGTCTGTTTTTCAAATTCATCTACCGAAAGTTTCAGTGCTTTTCCTTTTTCTATTGCAAAAACATCCATATCATCATACCTCCACATATTCAATCTGTCATTCTTCTCTACTCTTTACCAATTCATAAAACTATTAAGTATTGCCATCCCGCCATAGAACAAATCGAACATAAAAATCTGAGATTTCAGAGTTCTACTTGCGTTATAGTATATCAATAAGTAACATATTATCTATTGCTTTGATAAACATTCAACATCTTTACCCTTTCTAAGTCATTTTACGGATTTACATTTCCTACACATATACTGTCTTACCCTTTATCTCCCCCACCAGCTCATGCACCGTCGTACAAGGACACATTTCTGATGGCTTTGTCTTACCTTCTCTTTTACACTGTTCCAGTTTCTGCTGTGCTATCTGGATTGCCTTTTCCTCGTCACCAGCTTTGCAGAGTTTTCCATACATCTGCTCATCTGCCTTGGAATACTTTTGCCCGGTCTTGGTTTCATACACTCGTCCAAAATCTGCGCAACAAGTCCAAGATTCTTGGATTGCCGGCATGGAACCAAAATAGGCATACATCCATATTTCAAAACATGGATTAGACCAGCCCGCTTGTACTCCTTTATCCTCTGCCTCTTTTATAATCTCATCAAACCCTTGTACTTGGTCTCTGTCAAACACAATCCAAGGAATACGATATTGTGCATCATAAGCAGTGAGTTCCAAACATTTATCAATCATGGTACGAGTCTTTGTTTCTACCACCTTTATTACAAGCTTATTTCTCACATCTTCCGGCAATGCCTGATGAAGACCAGTAAAGAAGCAGCATTCCGTAGCCTCTGTATCCGTAACAATCAAATAGTAGCCCAATTCCGGCACCTTGAATTGTTTTCTCTGGTCTCTCTTTTTTCTATTACCTGTTCTGTCCTTTTTCGCCATACTCAATCCTCCTTAAAAATATCAATACTCCTTAAGGTAGGAATCGCACCGTACTTTCCAATTAGGTAATTCTTCTCATAGCTTTCATCCTTACGGATACGAGAACCATCCTCATCCACGAAGTCAGCCAATGAGTAAAGTGTGGATACGCCTCTTTCATCCTTTTCCACAAACCAGATTTCGTCACGACGCAACAACTGGTTAGACAACTGCCATGTATCGTGGGTTGTAAATACAAGTTGTGCATGGTTAGTGTTTATCTCCGGATTCAAGAATGTAAGCAGGAAATTCCTTACAAGTAACGGATGCAAACGTGCATTTAATTCATCGATGAAGAATACGCTCCCCTTCTCCAACACTTCTTGCAATTCCGGATATAACGCAAACATCTTCAAGGTTCCAGCGGACTCCAATCCTAGAGGAATTTCCGCCATTTCATCAGAATCAATCATCTTGTGTAGTGCGTTAATCTTGTATCTTTCTTCCTTACTTTCAGCCTCCTGAGGAACCTTTTCAATTCTAAAATCCTTGATATGTTCATCAAAGGATGCGAAATATTCCACAACTTTCTGCTGCACATCCTTATCTTCCACAAATCCTTTAGGCAATCTGCGTGACATAAAGAAATTAGTAAAAGGGTCCCCAAAATCAGCAAACTCATTAGCAAGGAACCAATCCCTGATTGCCTTACACTTACCAATCTTAAGCTTTGCTCCCAAAGATATAATAAGCACCTGCTTTTCCAATGCCACCTGAATATTATCCCTGCTACTCTTAGGAAAACCGGACAAATCAAGCTCCTCGTCTGTAGTTCCACGATAAAATACAGTGCTGTACTTTCTTGCAGTCTTTGCCTTGGAATTAAGCCACTCTTCCGTTACACCTTCCTTGTTGATACAGAAACCATAGTTATAAGTTCTTTCAGACTTATCACCATGCAATGTGAAATACACTTCAAAGCTGGATTCTGCTTCAGCAGATGTGGAATCAAACAAAAACGGAGTCGGTCTGAACTCCTCAAACTTTTCCTCTTCATCCCCATACTTAAAAGAATCTGCAACATAATCAGACATATATTCAAAAGCATTATATATATTAGACTTTCCGCTTGCATTTGCACCATAAATGGCAGCAACCGGCAAAATCTTCTCGCTACCAACAGTCACCACTCTGTCTGAAAACTCAGTCACCTTTGCCGCAGACAAATCCAAAGTAGCCTCTTCTCTGAATGATTTGAAATTTTTGAAATTAAATTGAATTAACATGATTGCTACCTCACCTTCTTTTCTACTTTCTATTATATACAGTTTTTCTCAAAAATCAACGTTTATATGTGAATTTATCTCACTTATATGTATTTTATTTTTTAAATTTAAAAATCACCCAATTTACATCATCGTAAACTGAGTGACTTTTTACATTTGACCACATTTTATGCTTTTTTCTTTTTTGGTTTTCTCTCTGGTAATTCCGGATACATTTCTTCCACCATATTTTGCAAGCTAGTTCTATCCTCCAAAATAGTTACCGGTAACATAGGTTTTGCACCTTCATACGGTGGTTCCGGTTCACTGTCCGGCATAAACTTCTTACTGGTCTCTGTAATCTTTACAAGAAAACCATTACCATAAATCCCACCAAATATCCGTTCTTTATAGTAAAAAATATATCCACCCATCATAGGAATGTTTCGTACATTTCCTAAATCAGATAGTTGATCCATTATGTAATCTGCAATCTCTTTATTCTTTGACATAACTACCTCTATTCCTTTTTCAATGTTTGTACCCTCATTGCTATATTTTCTTTAAATTCTTCATCAGAAAACTTTGGCTCTCTGGTATCAAACCATAACTTACAAGGTATTTCCCCACATTCTCCACAATTCTGCATACACTTATTATTTCTGACACAGTCATAAATCGGACAAGCTTTTCCTTCCGGTGCATGAAAAACTTTTCCCTTACAGGAATTACAGCCATTGCACATCTTGCCAAAACAATAACACGCACTACAATCCGTGCCACAGACACTTATCAATTCCTTTTGATACTGGTCGTACCAACCTCTGACCACCTCAATCGGATGTTGCACTAATTTAGCTGTTTCCTCTATGGTTTTACCTGATTCAAACTGCTTACAGGCAACAGAATACATACTCTCCGAAACCTCTATCAAATGTCCATCCGGGTCAAATATATGAATTCCTCTTTGAAGCCAGGAAAAAGTTTTCGGCTCATGAAGTCTTTCCACTTGTGGATAAGAATCCAGCAATTGTATAAAAGCATCAAAATCTTCTGTCTCAAAATACAACTCCATGGTATTGGAACGAAATTTCATTGTACTGGCATCAAATCCAGCTATATGCTCCAATCCCTGCTGCAATGCTAATCCACAAGTCAAAGTTTTATTTTTCCCAAAATCTACAAGTACATCTTGCTGAAATAAATCCTTATAAAACTGCAAAGATTTTTCCATATCTCGTACTGCTATTACGGTGGTACAGTATTTCATAGTTTTTCATCCTCTCCTGCCTGTCAGAATTTGAAACTATTATACTAAATTCAAACGAAAACATCTTGTATATTTCCGACATCCTTAAAAGCCATTATTCTTGCATTATGTATATCCATAGAATGGTATCTCTTGAATTCCCGTAATAAGTGTGATTGGTCTGTATATCCAAATTTGTAAACCGCACTTAACACATCAAAATCCGGCTCACACAAAATATCTCTCCATAGGAATTGATATCTTATCAGATTGCTTAACTTTTTAGGCGTAATGCCAACATACTCATGAAACAATCGCTCCAACTGTCTGGTACTCACAAAGGATTTCTTTGCCAATTTTGCTATATCCAAAGAACCTTTATTTATCAAAATGTTCTGTATTGTATCGTTAACAACCGTATTTTCTCTCACATCAGATAATCTTTTAAGCAATGCTTGTTCGGTAAATGAAATCTTTTCCTGTAAGGTTTTTAGTTCCAACAGTTTGGGGCGAATAATCTTGTCCAACCATTCAAACCTTGAATCCACATCAAAGTATCCATTCATGGTGGATTGCAATGAATCATCGCAAAATGCATATGCACTCCACGCATAAAGTCGAATAGCATAGGTTGATACCATATGACCTATGGTTCCGTTGCCATGTGCATGGAAACTGCAATCATTTACCCCACAGAGTCCTCCGGTTACGGTATTATCGGTATAATCTATATGATAAATAATATCCACACAAGTATCCGGAATTACTAATTCCGGTGCATCACTATTTTCGATTTGTATAAGTGTTTTTTCTGTTCCCCAATAACATCGGATGTAGGATTGCAATTCTTTAGAAGGGGAAATTTCTGTATAAAAGCTATTTCTTTTGAATGGAGTTGCCGTCAAAGGGCGATAAATTATTGAATTGTTCATATCCCACAACTCCTTTCGCATAAATTACTCTTTTCTTCTAATCGGATGTCTAATTACTGTTTTCCACTTCTCCGGTGCAATCTTCCTTGCATCAGACATATATATTTCATGATGTAAACGCTTTTCATTTATATCATTTACATATCCATTTTCTTCTAAGAACGCATCCATAATCTTCACAGACTCCGGCTCATTATCAAATGGTCCTATATGCATCATCTGAACACATAATCCTTCGTCTATCGTCAAAAATTCTGCTTTGCTGCAGTCTAACTTTTTCTTTTTGGTCGCAGTATCTACCGCCCAATCAAAATCATTCTTTGTAACAAAGTCAGGTAATCGAATCACAGAAATCCAGTTAAAAGAATCCTTGTTCCCATAGTCTGCGCCTCTTACATTGTCTTGCCACCAGAAACCTTCCAAGGGTGGAACTACGTATTCAAAAAATCCTTTTATCTTGTAATCTGATTTGTAACTCATCTTCAAAGTATATGCAACCGCATACAATACACCTATTGCCTGTTGGTACTCGCCATCCGGAGTATTCGGATTACCTTTCCCTCCGACAGCAATATAATTAGCCGTCGGAACATTGACTATTTCAGGTTTATTCTTAGGCATATAAAATTCTTTGTATTCTTTCTTGAAATCAAAAGTCATTCCTTACACCTCCCGAACATAATATGAATTGTACTTCGTTCCATCATGTCCTATTAAAGCTTCTTCCGACAAACAAAATCCCATATGTTCTAAAGCCTGTATACGCTCTTGGGCAATTGAAACTGCCTTAGTGGCAATCATTTCACAAGCAAACATATCTCTCGTTTCAGGAATAATAATCCCAAGAATATCTTCTATCGTATCTTGTTTTTCATAATCACTTCTCAAATCCAGTCTAAGCAATCCGCAATTATTGAAATAATCCTTTGCCCTTCGGTTAAATAATTCTATTGTACCAATTGC
The DNA here is from genome assembly GCF_003479105.1 of Blautia sp. AF19-13LB. Lineage (NCBI taxonomy): Bacteria > Bacillati > Bacillota > Clostridia > Lachnospirales > Lachnospiraceae > Blautia > Blautia sp. AF19-13LB. The sequence continues at coordinate 9,035 of NZ_QUGO01000029.1, read as the reverse complement.
ACAGTTAGCATTTTTGTCTATAATAGCCCACCGTGCATAATATCTGTTTTGATATTCTCTCTTCCAAAAAGCAATAGTATCCTTCATTTCTTCAATTGAAGTATAGTAAAAACCATTCACACAATTATCACTGTTAAAAAGCGGTACTGCATCCTTATCGGAATATACCCTAAGCAAATCCTCTGCATCTCCATCCTTAATTTCTCTCAGCAGAAACTTTTCACTTTCCATAACAGGAATTTGTTCATACACATCAATACCCATCTTCTTATCAACCTCCATATCGTAATTTGTTAAACATTAAATAACTTCATTTACATTATCTCACACAAATTACGACATCTATATGTCATAGTTTATCGTATAAAAAAAGAATATCTTTTGCGTAATTAATAATCCTTTCTTTTATATGCTCCTGTTCTATAATCTCGACTTCTTTTCCCTGTGACAAAACAACACCTATCCACCATTGTTCCTTCTCTACAATATGAACTTCCATAATAGAACTACCATCATCACAGTTTTTTATAAGCTGTCCGTTTAAATATTCCTTTATTCTGTGTATCGCATTACCCCGGCATCGCATCCGAACTCTTATGGATATGTCCTTTCCCTGATAGGAATTGTCACAATCATTTAAAATATCCTGTGCCGACTTGTGCTCCTTGGAAAATTCATCTTCCGTTATACAAACATCTTCCATCCGAACCAGCTTATAGGTTCTATAATCCTGTTTCGCCGTATTATAAGCCAACATATACCAAGCATACCATTTGTAAATAACCGCTATCGGTTCTACACAATGTTGTCTTGTTTCTCCACCATTATTTGTATATGTAAATCTAACCACTTGCTTATTCTTAACTGCAGACTGTAAAGTTTGAAGCAATTTCTCATCGCCTTCTCTTAATACAGAAAAATCCAAAATCATACCTATATTACTGTTCTTGGATATGGCTGTTATTTTCTCGTAAATATCATCAGCCACCGGATTATTAGTAACCGTTTTTAATCCATTTATAGCAGTTGCAATATAGGCATATTCATCTTTCGATGCAAGTTGGTTATTCATTTTGAAATCACCTAAAATTTCATATCCACCATTTGTACCGGTAAAAGCACAAATCGGAATACCCGCCTGACACAAAGTATCGATATCCCTCTGAATCGTCCGTACAGATACTTCAAAATGCTTTGCCAACTCCGAGGCGGAAGACTTTCCATGATTTAGCAGATATAAAGTAAGTGCGTATAATCTGTCTGTTTTCATTACTACTTTTTCCTATCATATATTTTTCAAGAAATAAGCTACAATGCCAAGAAATTTCTTAGATAGTCCTATGTAGCCAGCTTTATGTTTTCTGAAATAATTAATAACTGAAATGACAAAATATGATATCACTTGAATAGATAAACTTATAACATAAAACAAAATCAATATAAGTCCCCCAGATACAATCAATTTCAGAAAGAGCATTAATGTATTTGTCTCGTCATTATAATTCATTAAACTCGCGTATGTATTTCCTATTATTGCAAAATCCAGAGGAAGTTCTTGCACTTTCATCCCAGTAATAGTAAAACAGAATCCCAACACGGTGATAATGAAACCTAATGGTAAAAAAGATAATTTAAGAAATTCAATATTGTTGTCCAATATTTTTTCATAATATTGTTCATTTCTTCCACATTTTCTAGCCATTCCGACAAAGTAAAACAATAGATATAAAGCCGATGCTACAATAATACCCATACCATTCTCATTCGGCAATACTAATGCCAACAACGAAATTGCCGTATACGAAAAACAATATGTAAATAATGGTGTTTCATATCGCAAATATAATTCTTTTGGTTGTATTTTTCTCCACAGTTTTACAACTATCGGAATATTCTTGATTTTCGGATATTTTCCACTTATAAAGTGCCCCAGACTTATAAATGAATTGCCAAATATACTATCGTAAACATATCCCGCTATGTATACTACTGAAATTAACATAACGAATAATAAACCAATTAAAAATATCATTATCACTGTTAATGACAACAATTTAATTAATAATTCAAGTAATACATCCATACCTTTTCCTCTGTATCAAAATCATGTTTAATCACTCTTTTTATCAATGAGCTTCTTCTATATCACAAATCTATTTAATCTCCAATAGTTCCTTGGAGTCCGTTTTCCGTCCCGCCAATTCTTCCATTAACAAATTGTCGTTCTGTTATTCTCTCTATTTCAAACGCCACAACACCATACTGCATCTGTTGTTCTTTTGAATAATATTCCTCCATATCTGCTGGATTAGCAGTTGTAAGATTTTCCTCTGTATAACCACATTTTAGCAATGGTAACGCTTGATATAATTCAGTAAAATTCTTAAATATATGTATGCTTTTAACACTTACTACAAGCGGTTCGTCAGTCTTAGTATTGACAAATACTATCTTATCACCTATTTTAATACATTGACGTTTTTCATCATATAATCTAAGTTCATATGTCTTTTCTCCACATAAAATCATACGAAAAGGATTGGGACGTAATTTCATCGTGTGTTTCATATTTGTCTCCTTAATCTAGAACACTCATCAGTTGCTGATACTTTCTCTAAATATACTTTAGCAAATCTGTGTATATCTTTTCAATAATACATTCCGCATCCATTTCACAAGAAATAATTTCTTCCTCAAGAACAGATGAAAAATCTTTTTCCCGCCACCATTGGCGCATATGCTCTTCGCCAAATTCTTGGCTTTTACTCCTTGTTTGATGACGTCTTACGGTTTCCTCAAATGGTATATTAAAATAGTATGAATAAACATTTGCCCCATATAATTCATTAGCCACATTAAATAATGGATTATACCACTCGTCATACATAATTCCTTCTAAAATAACAATGTCACTATGTTCATTTCCATATTTCAAAAGTTCTATCATTAGTGGCAATGCTTTCGTATCTATGCCATCTTTAACCCAAAGCATATTTCTTCTAATTTCATCCTGTGAAATAAGCATTGTATTAAATCCTATCTTTCTTTGTAACGCTCTTGCTACTGTCGTTTTCCCACTACCTGAATTACCTCTAAGTATAACTAATTTTTTCATAGATTCTCCTTATCGTGTCCCATTATTCTCCTAAAGGAATTTTACCGTTCACAATGTCAGCTATGACTTCCACCAAAAATTCATGTTCTCTCTCCAACACCCTCGCTGCTAATGTTTCCAGTGTGTCTCTTTCCAACACGGGTACTGTTGTTTGAGCTACGATTTTGCCGCTATCATATTCTGCATTTACTCTATGAATTGTTACTCCTGTTTCACTTTCTTTTGCCTCAATAACAGCCGTATGCACATTCATTCCAAACATACCTTTACCGCCAAATTTAGGTAGTAATGCCGGATGAATATTAAAAATTCTATTGTTATATCTTTCAAGAACTGATATATGTAACATCCTCATATATCCTGCCAAAAAAATCATATCAACATTATATTTTGACAATACATCTAAAATCTCTGTTGCCAAACTCTCTTCACTTCCTGATTTCTTGGCACTAAGGTGATAGTTTGGGATACCTTCGCCAGCAACTCTTTGTAAAGCCATTGAACTTCCATTGTTACTAATAACAACTGCCACCTTTGCATTAATTTGATTATTCTTACACCCATCCATAATCGCTTGTAAATCACTTCCACCATGGGATGCAAATACTGCTATATTCATAATTGTTTTCTCCATTCTTTGGTTCGATAAAGCTAATGCAGCTACCGTATATATCATAGCATATTACCCACCTTATTTCCTCTGTTTTTTCTCTTACTATTACAGTTATTTTTGCTATAAAAGAGCAGAGGATTACCAAACTTAGTAATCCTCCAAAAACTAACGTGTTCTTCCTCTTTCAATCGACGGAACATTCCCATAATACTGTCCATCCCCCGTCGCTTCAATCTCCGTCCTAACACATTCTTCCTGCCATACCTTGCAAGCCTCCTCATACTTCCGCTTCTCCTCACGCACCGCAAAAAGCTCTGTAAAGAATTCCGCAGCATTAGCATATCCGGCATCCCGAAGCACCTGTGAAAGCTCAGCCTTCATCTTCTCCACCTTTTTATCCAACAGAGTAATCCTCTCCTGCAATTCCCTCCTCTGCTTCTGCTTAAATACTCTGGAACATACAGACAGTTCAATCTCCAGATTGCCCCGCTCCTGTTCAACCGCAAAGATTTCCTTATTCCAACGCTTCAATTCTGCATCCAGCTCCATAATCACTGGATACTTAGACAGCAATAACGGTTCCTTTGGTTTCTTAGGAAGCTGTACCTTTTCCCAAATCTCAACCGCCTGCTCTGGCTCTTCCACCAACACTGGAACTTCTTTCTCTACAACTTTCTCATGAACCACATCCACAATCTTTTTAGCCACTTTAGCTGCTGCAAGTAATACCTTTGATATAAGCAATTCCAATGCCTTAATTGCAAGTCTGATAATATCCCCCAAGAAAGACGGATTATTCCCATATAATTCAATAGAATGCTTGACTTCCTCCGATATCTTTTCTCGCTTCACGCCTAGGATATCCTCCTCGGCAACACCTGAAATCAATGCTCTGTCCACAGTCTGATTCCATCTTGCACGCTCCATATTGTCAGCTTCTATCTCTGCTCCTTTAGGATTGTTTTTACCAATTTTCTTGGTAGCAAGATACATTCCATTCCTATCAAATACCTGAAGTTTATCTTCTTCATTTATGGCACAGACATTAATCAGGTCCGTGTATAAACGCTTTACCTCGTCCAGAAATCCATCAGCCTTAAACAGCTCGTTTTTCGTAGTAAACAGATTCCGCTCATACGCTTCCCCCTTCTTGATAACCTTGCACTTTTTACGGATGTTCCCTGCTTCATCCAAGATTTCCTTCTTGGTACGCCTATGCTTACCTTTCTCGTCATAAAACATATTTCTGGTGGCAATCTTCTCAATAGGTTTATCAAGAAGCTGACGCTCTGCAAATATCAGATGAATGTGGTAATTGGTCTTTCGCTTGTTATGATGCAGTGCTGAGATACATTCCACCTTATAATTCTGCTTAAAATGGTCTGTAAATCGCCTAAGCAAATATTCCGGCTCATAATACACAAAGGATTCCGGCAACGCTATAATCAGTTCCCTTGCCTCAATACACTTTCCCTCAGTCCCACTCTGCCGAAAACTTTCCTGGTTATATTTCGCCAGTTCTCTCCAAAAACTCTGCTCCGAAACCGTAGTATAAGTAGCATACAGATTTTCCTGCTTTGCCTTACTTGATATATAAGTAATTCTGCCAGACACATTGGTCAGCTTATTCATTTGCACAAATGAATTTCTTGGCATTCTAATCATCTCCCTTCTATTGCATAATGTGAGTGGATGCATAGGCATCCGTATACGAACCCACCGCCGTTTCCGGCGTAATAGCCCCCTGCAATGGCGAAATACACAGAGTACAAAACGAAGTATTGTGCGATGGGTGTATTTCGCTCTCAAACGCCGACGGCTGGATAAAAAATCTATCTTTAGCAAATACAGAAAAAGCCACATACCTTCGAAAAGATACATGGCTTCATCAAAGCTAATAGCTGTATTTAATTGGCTACATAATTTGCCGTTTCCGACACCACTTATTCCTACTGCAATTATGGCTACATATTCTTTCACAACTGATGCTACATCGCTTTTATTTACAAAAGCTTTGTAGCCATCTACTATCATTCACCACAAAAACTAAAATCAAGGAACTCGTTAATATCAGGTTCTATCTGATACTTTTTCTCATCCTCCTCAGTGTAATCTCTTTTTTCACATCCATCTCCACCAACCATAGTCTCTTGCCCTTGCTTCGACTCTTGTACGGCTGCTGATACCTGACCTGACATCTGCATTCCTGCTACCATCTGTGGCATTGGCACCTGTTGTTGTACAGGCACCATCCCCTGTAATCCCAACACGGATAAAAGAGACTGCTGTTGCATCATATACATGCCCGCCAACCCCGGCAGATTATCAAGTACCTTTTGCTCTACTGCCTCTACAATTCCTTTTACAAATGTATCCTCCTTCTCCCTCGATTCCAGATAGGGATCTCGTTTGAGAGCAAGATGCCTTGCATAGTAATCATTGATGGCAGCTATAACAAATTCATTCTGAGAGCGGAAGTCCTCCTTCACTTCTTCTGAGTGAAGAATTTGCCATGCTTTTCTTTCCGCTTCTTTTTCCTCATTGAAGCGGAAATTGTGATTCTTTATAGCCATCTAACCACCTACTTTCGATTCTTCTGACGAAGCATCATATAACAGAAGTATTCATACCCCTTGGCATTTGCACAAATATCATGATTATAGGTTGTCCTATCCGGATTGTATTTTCCAAAAATTTCCACCATTTTGGCACCGCCACCCATAACATACAGATTCATCAAATCCTCGTTATACTCGTAATCCCGAAGCTTCTGGAACAATCCCTGTACATACTGTTCAGCAACCTGCTTCATCGCTGATAAATATGCCTCACTTACATCCGCATCGCCATATCTTAAGAAATCATTGATAATTTCATCTGGTAATTTTGTTCCAGTCCTATCCATTATTCGATTCTGAATACGAATAAAGCATTGATTCACACCCAGTTTTTCTGTCCATGACTTGCTTTCAATCGGTCTTCCGTTATTCAGATACATAACATTCATAGTACCGTTGCCAACATCCACCAGCAGATTCATTCCCTTGAAATCCTTCAAATTTTCTGCAACAGCCGCATAGCCCTGTGGCATGACCGTGCAATCCACAATTTCAATCAGATAGTCCACCTTCTTGTATTTCAGTGAAACATATCTTTCTCTGGTCAGATACTTCTTAAAGCTCTCCCTCTGTGCCTGTACCCACTTCAAAGGAAGTCCCACCGCCAGATGAATTCTAGTCTCTGTAAGTCCTCTTGCCTCAAGCTCCTTTGCAATCGCTGCAAGAGTCAGAATATAAGTATCATCATCCTCCTGCTTGTCTGCAACAAAGCCCTTGTGACCTTCACCAATAATATAATAAGAACCATCATATTCGATATACTCCTTACTCAGCACCGGTTCACTGTCACACTTTATAATTCCCGTAGGAAATACTCTGTGGGCGGTTTTCACATTGCCATAACCATTATCCACGCCCAAAATAATAGTTCCGTTCATATTGTATTCTCTAATCTCTCTCATACTAAAATCCTCCAAATTCTAATGATACTGGCGAACAATGTCGCTTAACACGATCTCTTCCGCCATTTGTTTTGCCTGTTCCCGAAGCTTCCACATTTCCATTGTGGAAGCTGAATGCTGTGGCTTATGCTTTGCCAGATACTGACTCACGATTCCTTCCAGCATTTCATAAGCCTCTTCATTTAGCTCAAAAGCTCTGGCACTCAAGGTTCCCATACGAATATGGTGCCTGTACCTTTCTGCATGATTGGATTTCATATAATCTATCCATAACAGACCATATTTTCCAATCCACACATCTGCTTCCTCCGAAACCACAATATTCGGATAAAACACTCCATCCGCCTCTGTATAAGTGCCACCCATTGCTTCATAAGTTGATAATTCTCTGCTCATCGCTACTACCTCCATTCCTTTATCTTGCTCTGCCACGACTGCTGCCAAGGCTTTCCTGCTTGCTGTATTCCTGCTTCTCATACCACTCCTTCAGAAGCTGTTCGATTAAATCCGTCTTCTGCTTTGGTGTATAATCCTCTGGGAAATATTTTGCCAATGCATCTGCACGAAGCTTTATCTGCTCCCGCTGATTGGGCTTTTCTTCCTCCAAAACCATACAAATCGCATCCATATCCAAGGTTCCGTGCTGACTCATTACCTTCAAGCGACACGCCTGTGATAAGCATGGTGTACACTGTTCCAAATCCATAATGGCATGAAGCTCGTACTGCTCCTCTTCCTTCAGATAAGATAGCTCCACAGCCACCGTAAAAGCAATCTTTCCTTCGTTCACCATATCCAGAATCTTAGGAATAAGATTGGTCAGGCGGATATAGCGGGCAATCTGCCTCTGACTTTCTCCCAGCTGCATTGCAAGCTGTTTATTAGAATCAATAGGCATTTGTTCAACTTCTTCGTTCGTCACTTGCCATCTGCCGTTCTCATCATATCCGCATCCCACCTTTGCAAGAGACAACGTTGGATTTTCTACGGACTTTTTGCCAACTTGGCAAGAAGTTAAATCCGTCCTCCTCCCCTGCTGTTTCATTGCCTCCAGCTTCATCTTGTAAGCAAATGCCTTTTCGCTTGGCTTAATATGCTCTCTCTGCAAATTACTATCTACCATAGCAATCACAGCCTCATTATCATCCATTTCCACAACCATTACCGACACTTCCGAAAGCCCTGCCCATTTACAGGCAGCCTTCCTACGATGCCCTGCAATAATCTCATACCCATCTCCATACGGATTAGCACGAACAATTAATGGAACTAGTACTCCCTTATCCTCAATGCTCTTTGCAAGTTCAAACAACGCAGTGTCTTCCACAACATGGAAAGGATGTTCCTTAAAGTCGTGTAAATCACTGATTTTGACGTTTCCCAACCTGACACCATGGTCGTCACCCCATGATGGATACATTTCCTTTATTTCTTTCATTCTCGCATTCCTCCATTCTGAAATCTTAGATATGAAAGCTGACAAAAGAAAGAAGACCGCATGCTTTCACATCCAAAGATGTTGAAAACAAGCGGTCTTGCGACTCTTTTAATATTTAGTTGTTGATGAAAATAATCTCCGAAATAACCTTAAATATTAACTGTAGATTTTTGTGTCCACTCATACCAGTTCCATAACTACTGAAACTTTAATCTCGTGAGAAATCTCCTTTTTACGTCCGATTCCGCCGGTATGATTAAATCTAAAAACCTGTGAAAAGTGCGTAAATTCACAATGTCATTAACTTAAAAGCAGAAGATATTTATTCCGAAATGGATTAGATATCTTC
>NZ_QUGO01000028.1:0-25348 GCF_003479105.1 Blautia sp. AF19-13LB | reverse complement strand
AAGATATCTAATCCATTTCGGAATAAATATCTTCTGCTTTTAAGTTAATGACATTGTGCAAAAGCAGGGTTTTGTCTCCACTCTGAAGGATCCTTTTTTATACTTTTTTCATATTTTTCTCCTGTTCGTTCCTCCGCTTCTGTGCTATGATACCTTATAGCAATGACAAATCATCCATCGAAAGGAGTTTTTCTATGTGTACAGCAGCAACCTATCAAACACGCGACTTTTATATGGGCCGCACACTCGATTATGAATTTTCCTATGGCGACCAGATCACCGTTACACCTCGCAATTACCCGTTTTCCTTTCTTCATATGCCGTCCCTTTCCCATCACTATGCAATGATCGGCATGGCGTGTGTGATGGATGATTACCCGCTCTATTATGAGGCGTTCAATGAAAAAGGGCTTGGTATCGCCGGCCTTAATTTTGTAGGAAATGCCGTTTATTTCGATCCGAAACCGGAGAAAGACAATATCGCGCAGTTCGAGCTGATCCCGTGGATTCTCGGTACATGTGCTTCGCTTGCGGAAGCAAAAGAATCCCTCTCCCGTATCAATCTCATCAGCACACCTTTTAAAAAGAATCTTCCGCTCGCACAGCTTCACTGGATCATCGCAGATGCATCGGGTGCCATCACCGTGGAATCCACGGCGGACGGTCTGCATGTCTACGACAATCCGGTCGGCGTTCTGACAAACAATCCGCCGTTTCCAATGCAGATGTTCTCACTGAACAATTACCTGCATCTGTCACCGAAACAGCCGGCCAACACATTTTCCAACCAGCTCGATCTTTCTACGTACAGCCGCGGCATGGGTGGCCTCGGACTGCCGGGCGACCTCTCTTCTGCTTCCCGCTTTGCACGCGTGGCGTTTGTAAAGCAGAACTCGATCTCGGGAAACAGCGAAACGGAAAGTGTCAGCCAGTTTTTCCATATTTTAAATTCTGTTGACCAGCAGAGAGGATGCTGTGAGGTGGCGGACGGAAAGTATGAGATCACGCTCTATACTTCCTGCTGCAATGCGACGCAGGGAATTTACTATTATACGACGTATGACAATCATCAGATTTCTGCGGTTGATATGCACCGCGAGAATCTCGATGGCGAAACGCTTCGCTGCTTTGCGCCGGTGACGGGCGAGCAGATCCATATGCAGAATTAGAAAAATCCGGTACAGAAATCTTTGAGGACCCCTCAAAAAAGATTCTGTATCGGATTTTTTCTACATCTCATCACATATTGTAAAACAGACGTCGCACCGGCTTCTTCTTTTAACCTCTTACTTGTTTAGTAGATATTATTTTACTTTCATTTTTTTCTGTCCCTTCCGGCAGTTTTATGATACACTTTTCGTATTGGAAAACCGATTTTTTTGAAAGGATTTTATCATCATGCAATTTTATCTCGCCCCGATGGAAGGGCTGACCGGATATGTGTACCGGAGCGCCTACCACAAATATTTTCCGGCGGCTGACCGTTATTTCACGCCATTTATTACAAATAAAAAGATGAGCTCCCGCGAGCGCAATGACATTCTCCCGGAGCATAACGAAGGGATGACGGTGCTCCCGCAGATTCTCACAAACCAGGCGGAGGACTTTCTTTCTCTGACAAAAGAACTGAAGGAGTACGGCTACGATACCGTCAATCTGAACCTTGGCTGTCCGTCCGGCACGGTTGTCGCCAAGCGGCGCGGCTCCGGACTGCTTGCGTGGCCGCATACACTCGATGCATTTCTCGATGAAGTCTTTTCGTCCTGCGACTGCCGGATTTCCATCAAGACAAGACTTGGCACAACCGACACCGATGAGTGGGAGACGCTGCTTGCGATTTATGACAAATATCCGCTGGAAGAGCTGATTATTCATCCGCGGATTCAGAAAGATTTCTACAAATATACGCCGCGCATGGAGTGTTATCGGACAGCATATGAAACGAGCCGCCATTCGCTCTGCTACAATGGGGATCTTTTCTCAACCGCTGATTTTCAGAAGCTCTGCCATGATTTTCCCTTGACGGAAAAGGTCATGCTCGGCCGCGGGGTGCTGCAGAACCCCTGGTTGATCGGGATGCTGCGCAGTACAGATCCTGCCAGCAGTGAAAATTTAGCTCCGGCAGATAAGGAGCTGCTGCGCGCATTCTGCGAAGATCTCTGTGCCGGCTATGCGCGCGTTATTTCCGGGGATAAAAATGTCCTGTTTAAATTAAAGGCACTGTGGATTTACCTCGGAACATCGTTTACGAATCCCCAGAAGTATCTGAAAAAGATCAAAAAAGCAAATCGCCTTGCCGAGTATGAAGAGGCCGTTGATTCGCTCTTTCGGGAACAGGAGCTGATTTTTTAACCGAATCGAGCCGCGCAAGCCGCTTATGAACCTTCGCTTGATTTTTCCATCCTGTTCCGCACAGATAAAATTGAACCGCGTCTGATCAACGAAAACACAGCTCTCATCCTTTTCTCTTACCACACCGAATGCATCCGCCGTGAGGATGGCACTTCGTACGGCATCCGCGGACTCGAGACACAGGTCGCCGTCAAAGAGGACGAGAAATGGAAATTGCAGCATATTCATTATTCGAAAGAAGCATGAGCAAAAATACGCCGCAGATCTGATCCCTAGACCTGCGGCGTATTTTTATGCTCTTTTTCTCCAACTCCCAAATCCGTTCTCTATTTCATCGGCAGCATTGCAAGCGTATCGCACTCTTCCTCTTCTGCTTCCTCTGCAATCAGATTCCGGATATTCTGCATACGGTTATCCAGCTCCGCGCTCTGTCTTGCGCAGTCGTAGAGTTCATCCTGCAGATATTTGACATGATTTTCGGGAATATTTTTCTTGTAGCGCATCTTGTGCTCCAGACTCGCCCAGAAATCCATCGCGATCGTACGGAACTGTACTTCCACGTAAACCAGTTTCTTTGTATCCTGTAAAAAGATCGGCACCTGAACGATCAGATGAAGACTGCGGTAGCCGCTCTCCTTCGGATGCTGAATATAGTCCTTCCGCTCAATCAGCGTAATGTCATCCTGTTTCAGAAAACTGTCTGCCAGCTTATAAATATCGCTTGGAAAAGAACAGATCACGCGCACACCGGCGATATCGCGGATATTTTCCTCGATAGACTCCAGTGTGACCGGGATGTCTTTCACGCGGATTTTCCGCATAATGCTCTCATACGATTTGACCCTTGTTTTGATTCCTTCGATCGGGTTCTGGTCATAGGAAAGCGAGTATTCCTGATTCAGCACCCGGAACTTTGTCTCGATTTCCATAATGGCGCACTGATAATACGACATCAGAAGATCGAACGGCTTTTTGTTCTTCTGCATCATCTCAATAAACTCATCCGATAAAAGATTCTGCTTTACAAATTCATCCCGTTTTGTCCCAATCAGGTTTTTTCCCTGTTTTTTTATTTCCTCCAGTACTTCGAGGTTTTTCATCATCCGTTTTTTCGTCCTCCCAAAACTGCGTTCTCTGTCCTTTATGCTATCATTTTAGGCCTGTAAAGTCAAATTTTTTCTTCTTTTACTCTACCTTCAGCATCCGGTAGCCAACCCCGATATGCGTCTGGATATACTGCGTCTGCTCTCCGTTCTTTTCCAGCTTTTTCCGAAGCGTCGCCATGAAAACACGGAGGGAAGCGATATCATTCTCCCAGCTGCTTCCCCAGATTTTCTGTGTGATAAACGTATGCGTCAGCACCTTCCCTGCATTCTGCGACAGCAGGCAGAGCAGCTTGTATTCGATTGGGGTCAGATGAAGTTCCTCTCCGTCAAGATATGCGCACCCCGCTGCGTACTCGATCCGCAGTGCGCCATTTTCAAAGACAGCCGACTGGACTCCATTTTCTGCCTGCATCTGGGACAGACGGCGCTGTGTGACTCGAAGGCGGGCCAGCAGTTCCTCCACAGAAAACGGTTTCGTCAGATAATCATCCGCTCCTGCGTCCAATGCCTCGATTTTATCGCTGTCCTCACTTCTTGCACTGATTACGATAATCGGCATATTCGACCAGCTTCGAATCTTTTCAATCACCTCTACGCCATCAATATCCGGCAGGCCAAGGTCGAGCAGAACAATGTCGGGATTATGTGTGGATGCCTCCATAATGGCACCCGCACCGTTCTTTGCAGAAATATACTTATAATCGTGTGTTTTTAACGTCGTAGTAATCAGGTTGTGAACCGGCGTATCATCTTCCACAACCAGAATTAATGTCTTATTCATTCAAATTCACCTCACTGAGCGGCAGGTTAAACCAAAAGCAGCAGCCCTGTGGATCGCAGTCATAAAGTGCTATCTCCCCGCCGTGCGCATTTACAATCGAACGGCAGAGTGCCAGTCCAAGGCCAAGGCTTCTGCGGCTGTCGCTTACTTTATTTTTCCCGGAATAGAACATCTCAAACACATGCTCTCTGGACTCTTTTGGAATCCCGGGGCCGTTGTCCTCCACCGCGATCCAGATATTTTTCTCCTCTTTTCTGGCTGTCGAGAACCCACTGAATGATTTCCTGTTCCCTTGGGTCAAAGATTTTTTCCGTCTTTCCTCCTGTCTGCGCGCTGTAAAGTGTTCCGCGGACAATTCTGCTCTCCTGTGCCCCTGCCGGTGCGGCCGTCAGATCCCTTCCCAGCAGTTTTACAAGCTTTGTCGCTGTAATATCAAAAATCTCCGACGCATCCTCTGCCTTCTGCAGAAGCTGGCTGGTATTGAAAAGAAGGTTCTGTCAGGAAGTAGTTAAACAGCACTACACTGATCACAGAACTGATTACGCTGCAGGTATAACCGCTGGTCAGAATGGACGTCATCATAACGCCGACCAGATATATGGTAATGATATTGGAATCCGGAATGATATGGATTTCCAAATCCGGCACCAGATCGGTCAGCCGTTCGGTCCATCCCCTTCTCTTTCGAAAAAATCCCTGATCCATCATGCTTTTTCCAATGACAATCCGCGTTACTTCGGAAATTCTCGCATATTCTGCAATCTGCAGGGCAATGTCCTCGCTGTGCGTCGTTACAATCTCCGCCCCGCTCTGTTCTGCCAGGCGGATATGCTTCTGCAGCCTTGCCTGATCCTCCGGCGTTTTCTCTGCCGGTTCCGCGGTCTGCACATACAGTGCTGTAAAATTAGCACCAAATGCCCGGGCCATCTGTGCCGCAGTCCGGATAAACACTCAAAAAGGACACCTTTTATTGTATAATTATGTTACCCCACAAACATACGAAAGAAGGTGTCCTTAATGAAAAATTAGCATTGAAGAAACTGCTAACTTATATGAAAAGTGTATACAAAATTCCACAAAAAATCAAGGGTTTATCCGATGAAAGAAAAAGAAAATCCATCCCGTTGTTTAATATTGTTATGCCAGTGCTGATTTTCCTGATGCTTCAGTATGAAAGTTTTCACACCATTTTTTCAGCGCCGGAAAGCATGGAGAAACGACTGAAAAACTGTATCCGTGGAAAAATCCCAAAAGTTGATGCAGTCAGGGATCTTCTTTCCCGGATTGATCCAAAAGAAATCGAGGAAATTCACGCGCAGACGATTGATGTTCTGAAACGCAACCGCGTATTTCGGGAAGGAACCATAGGCGGATATGTTGCGGCAGGTATTGATGGGATGGAATTATTCAGCAGTACAAAAAAGTCCTGTCCAGACTGCCTGAGCCGGAAGAACGGGACGGGGAAGACAAAATACTTTCATCGAAGTGTGGTATGTATGACGGTAGGAAAATCGCCGCATGTGATCTTTGGGCAGGAAATGCTGAAACCCAGAGATGGTTCAGAAAAAGATGAAGGGGGACTGACAGGAGCGAAAAGGCTCATCCGGCGTTTAAAGAAAAGGCATGGTCATTTCGCAGATGTGATTGTGGCGGATGCACTGTACCTGAATGCCCCGTTTATCAATACTTTGAAAGAATGCGGTTTAGAAACGGTAATCCGTCTGAAAGATGAAAGAAGGCTTCTGTTTCAGGATGCGGAAAGCATGTTTCAGCGGGACGAGGGGAGAAAAAGGAGCTTCAGGAAGGGAAAAAAGAGTATTGAAGTCTGGGATCTTTCCGGATTTGAGATAGACCTGGACGATATCTTAAGCGGACTGAAATACGAGGACGGCCACTACGATCTCGTGAGTCTTTCCGACAAGGATTATCAGAAAAACTGGATGTCCAGATTGCCTGCTGGGATAAACCGAAAAATGAAATTCAGAAGGTCAGATCCGGAGAAAACGGAACGGCGGATCTGGTAGACATGAGAGAGACGTATTTCCAGATGGCAGATGAAACGGTTGCCGCAGTCAAAGTTTCCCGTGCCAACCGCCAGCTGGAACAGAAAGCCTACATCGACCTTCACACGGGACTGCCGAACAAGAGCAAGTGCGAAGAGCTGTTCCACAATGTGGAATTCATCAAAACTCCTACCGCCTGTATCGTCTTTGACATGAACAACCTGAAACGCGTCAACGACAGCCTCGGCCACTCCATCGGCGACCAGCTGATTCTGAACTTTGCCCGGCTGCTGCGAAACTCGATTCCCGCGAAGCATTTCGTAGGAAGATACGGCGGCGATGAATTATGGCGGTCATCTATGATGCAACCCGCGAAAGCATCACAGAAATCCTCACAGAGCTTCAGAACGAAGTCGAACAGTTCAACAGCTACGGAACCCAGTTCCGCATCAGCTATTCCCACGGCTGGGCACTTTCCACCGATTACAACGAATGTACGCTCCGCACGCTGTTTGACAAAGCAGATAAATATATGTATGAAAACAAGCAGCAGAGCAAGCAGGGACGCCAGGACTAAAGAAACGCCGGAACCGGAAATATCTTATCGCCGGTTCTGGCGTTTTTTCTTGCTGTTTCTCTTTTATTTTTTTGCAAACGCTTCTATCTGCGCATATCCCGCTGAAAAATCAATGGGTTCCTCCCGCAGCTTCTTTCTGACCGCATCGCGTCCTTCCTGATCTGCCAGCACTTTCTGGATTTTATCGGCAAACTGCATCACATCCAGCGGACAGAGATATCCGTTTTCCCCATCCCGGATCTGCTCGCGCATGGACGGAATATCGGAAGCGATGATGACCTTCTGCAGGCTTCTCGCCTCTACAATCGTAATCGGATAGCCTTCGTGACGGGACGGCTGGAGATACAGGTCGCAGGATTTTACGTACGGCGCAGGATTTTCGCGCATTCCGAGAAAAATAATTTCCTGCTCCACCTGATATTCCTTTGCCATGGTCCGCAGCTTGTTCAGATCTCTTCCATCACCGATGATGAACCATTTGAAGCGAAGTCCCCGTTTTTTCAGCTCCGCCGTAATCTGCACCGCAATATCATATCCTTTTTCTTCCGAAGCTCTTCCCACCGTCAGAAATTTCAGCTCTCCTGTGTACTGCGGATCGCTAAGCGGCTCCTCACTCCGTCTCTGCACCTGTTTGATGTCAATGAAATTCAGCAGAACCTCTGTCCGGTCCGCGAGTTCCGGAAAACGGGCAATGACCTGTTTTCGGACAGGCTCGGAAACACAGTAAATTTTATCATACTCCGGAATAAAGTCCCTGGTCCGGAACAGCCACCAGAGATTTTCTCCGTGGAACCAGACCGCTTTTTTCCGCGCATTCGTCTTTCTGGCTCCGAATGCGGTTGTGAACGCACCGAATCCGAAAAAGTCGAAAACAAGATCGTATTGTTTTGTTTCCGGCTCCACACACTCCAGAATCCGTTCATACAGTTTTCCATACCGTTTCTTTCCATACACGACGCGCATCAGAAATACGCCCATTCCTCTGGCATAGAAAGACCGTTCTGCCGGTGTCTCCCGTTTTCCCACAATCCGTTCCAAAGCCGGATGCGGTTTTTTGTTCCAGATCATCTGGCGCACTTCCACTTCCTTCGGAATCCGCTCCAGCAGAACGCCTCTTTTTTCGACCAGAAGAAGCGTTACATCTTCTTTTTTCTCCACCAGTTTCTGCAGCAGCGCTGCCATGGCAACTTCCGTTCCGCCCATGTCCATGGTACGTCCCAGCACCAGTATTTTACTCATTGCTTACCTCTCATCTGCTTTTTTCTCTGTTCTAACGCCAGTAGGCATCTCCCACATGCGCAGGATGACGCTGATCCTCCGGCGGAAGCTGATGGTAATCGCCGTACAGGGTGTGAAGATACGTCTCATATCCCGCCGGGGCATTGATCAGATGGCCTTCAAACGGAAGGCGCACGATCTCTTCGATCGCTGTTTTGGGAATCGCGTCCGACTTGCGGTAACCGCCGCACTGGCAGGCCACCCACTTTGAGTCCTCCGCGCGGTACTTTCTGCACTCTTTTTCCATCTCGCGCAGAATCCGCTCTTTTCCATAGCATTTCCGGATCGCCCATTTGCACCATTTTGCGAAACTTCCTTTGTTTCCTTTTAAGGTCTGGCGGTAGGTGCGGAATGCATTCATCCGCTGGCTTTCCAGAAACAGCAGCTTTTTCCAGTGACGGTCGTACTCCGGTGTATCTTTTTCCGGCAGTCCGTCAAACGGGAAAATGTCGACGAAAAGACCGGTATCCACAGCTCCTGCCACGTGCTCCACAAGACTCGTTCCGGTGTGTACCAGCTTTCCGTATGCCAGTGTGAAACCCTTTGTATTATGAAAATTCATGACGCGGTACGGTGTATCCGTTTCGCTGTTTACAATCTGTTCCAGTTTTTCATAATCCGCTCTCGGCATCCAGACATCCACATCATCATCCCACGGAATGAACCCCTGATGCCGGATCAGCCCGAGCAGAGTTCCATCTGCTGCAAAATAGATCAGGTGATGTTTCCGGCAGACTTCATCCAGATACAGTAATATTCCAAGCGCAATCTCCTGTTTTTCTTTTAATTCTGTAATTTTACGCATAACGGCATTGCCTTTCTGTTTTGTTTTTCCCATCCATTATAAACACTCTGCCGGATTTTTTCAATTTAAAGTTCCTGCCGCTCCGGCGCCCGTCTGAAGATTCCACACTGTTTTTATCAGTACCTTCATATCCACCAGTTTTACTATGTGTGCGTTCATGCCCGCATTGAAGGCATTCTGCACATCTTCTGAAAATGCGTTGGCTGTCATCGCAAGAATCGGGATTTTCTTTGCCAGCGGGTGGCTGCTGTTCCGGAATTTCGTCACAAAGAGAACCGATGCCAGGATCAGAAGCAGAATTACTGCCAGAATCCTCAGCTCCTCGACAGCGGTATCCTCGAACATCTTCGTTCCGTTGCTGTCCACCACATACGTCGTGCTCTGGTTGCTGAATGCACTGCTTCTGAAATACGGTGCCATCTCCTCCATCGAACGGATCAGAATAAAGTGTGTGATGATACTGCCGTCGACCACCAGCTGGCTCTGCAGTTTTCTGGCAAATACCATCTGGTTTTCATTGGTGATCCAGTCCGATGTCAGAAAGCTTTTGATATCCGCATCCTGCAGATCTTTAGATCTGTACCACACGCCCTGCAGACCCTCATCGGAATAATAGTATCCTTCCTGGTTCACGGCAATAAACTGGAGGTTTTCATGCGTGGAGCTTAATTCTTCCTCACGTTTTTTCAGAAATTCACACAACCGGCGTTTTACTTGATTACAATCAGATTCGGGTTCTTTGGGCTTCATCAACATCCGCAAACTGCATATTGCAAATATGCTGTTTTGACAGGCACTATTTTTGAAAATTGCGATAGTATTCGTTTATTCACTCTGCACAAGATCATATACATGGTATAAATGCTGTTTTTATTTTTCTTTCATATAATCCATACAATTTCTCGCATTCCATGCATATCCATCCTGCTTCGCCTGTATATAGCGGATATTTTCGTTCCTTACAATATTCTGTTTCATAATTTCCTACTAATTCCACAAGGTTATTGATATCCCTCATCTGCGCAGCAGCCATTCCTGTCATTGCCCACAAAAAGCCAGTTCTTTTTTTATTCAGTTTCTGCCACTGAAACCTTTCCGTAAACTGATCATATAATACCTTTTGCTTTTTCTTCTCTTTTACCGGAAATTCATAAATCAGCGGATAAATCTGAGCAACACCATCCGGATAAAATTCTGTCTGATGATACCGATCACTGTTTCCGATAATTCTCCATCTTTGATTCGCATCATCCCAGAATATCTTTTCTATCTGTTTCTGTATCTTTTTACGAATTTCACTGATCGCCTGCGTATCTTCCAGTCCTGCAAGTTCCAATTCGTACAGGCCTTTCCATACTTCCAGATTATCCATCAGATAAACTGTTGTGTTTTCTTCTGAAACCTGTGTAATTCCATCCTGCATCAGGCTTTGAATCTTTTTTAATGCAAGGCTGATTCCATTTTTCCAGGATTCCGGCAGGTCTGTACTTTCTGTCTTTTCCAGATATTTTCCCATAAGAAAAAGGTACATACCAAGATATCCGTCTTCGGAATCAGCCTTTTCTTTATAAATAAGTTCCCCACCCTCTTTCCTGTAGATTCCCATTTTTCCATCTGTTTCCAGCAAAACCCCAGTATGCCAGTCCAGATACCTGCCAACAGCTTTTTGCTCTGTTTCAGTCATGGGGCAATTCTTTGTTTCTGCCAGAAGCCCCAGTGCAGCCATACATGCAAAGTATGGATTAACATCTCCGGCTTTACTTCCATTCATATAGATTTCGCCTTCAGGGCCCTGATTCTCAAGGATCCACTTTTTTTCTCTGGTCAGGACGGTTTCCAGCCATTCCTGCCGGACAGATATTTCTTTTCTCAGGTTCTGATAATAAGCAAACATAAACACAATGCACACAGTTATGCAAAATATAATAAGTCCCATCACATTCTTTCGATGTTTCACTTTTCTTTTGCATTGGCTCTGCTTATGCTTATGCATCTATATCCTCCAGGATTTTTCTGATTTTGATACTTGCAGTCCCATCACCATAAGGGTTTCTAGCCTCACTCATTTTTCTGTATGTCTCCGGCTCTGTAAGAAGCCGCCTGCATTCTCTGTAAATATCCTCCATCTTCGTGCCTACAAGCTTTAAGGTTCCTGCTTCCACACCTTCCGGACGCTCTGTTGTATCCCGCATGACCAGTACCGGTTTTCCCAGTGCAGGAGCTTCTTCCTGAATTCCGCCGCTGTCTGTCATGATCAGATAACTGGCTTTCATCAGGTTATGGAATTCCACCACATCCAGTGGTTCGATCAGGTGTATTCTCTCGCATCCACCAAATTCCTCATCTGCGATCTTCCTGACCTGCGGATTCAAATGTACAGGATAAATAACCTTCACATCTGTAAATTCTTCCACGATCCTGCGTATAGCCCGGAACATATCACGCATGGGCTCTCCCAGATTCTCCCTTCTGTGTGCTGTTACAGCAATCAGTCTGCTGCCTTTTGCCCATTCTGTTTCCGGATGATAAAAATCACTTCGCACCGTATAGTGCAAAGCATCAATTCCTGTATTTCCTGTGATAAAGATCCGCTCTGGATCTTTCTTGGGCAGATGTGGAAACAGGAAAAACAACTAAACATATCATTGTGCAAAATATAAAATAACAAGATTTGAAATTTCTTATATTCTGTACTAATTTGCACTTCTTCATCTTTCTCCCACCCTCCGGGCTACAGTTGCTTGCTTGCTTGCTTGCTTGCTTGCTTGCTTGCTTGCTTGCTTGCTTGCTTGCTTGCTTCCAGATTTTAATTTTACATTCATTAATGTTCAATACCCCCACAACATTTTTATAAATATCTTTGCGACAGCTTCTGCTGTACTTTTACTATAATTATACTCTACAGCCAACTTGTGTCAATTTACTAACAGACGGTCAAAGGAAAGATTCTGACACACCCCTTTCAATGTGTGCGCACTGCGGAAAGCATCTTCATAATTTTTATTTTCCAATGCCTGTTTTAACTGTAGATAACTCTGGTCTTCAAGGAACTTTAATGTAAATCTCTGAATCAGTGCTTCGCTGTGAAGGCGTCCCAAAACAGCCTCATAATTTCCTCCGATAGCTTTATAGCACTCCTGCATTGTCATCTTTTAGCCCTCCTGTCAATTGTATTCCACTAATTCATGAACCTCTGCTAATCATTATGAACATACCTTAAAATCGTTTTTATAACTTCCTCAATCACAATCGGCTTTGACAAATGTGCGTTCATTCCTGCATCCAGTGATGCCTGAACATCTTCTGCAAATGAATTGGCTGTCATTGCTATAATAGGAATGTTTTTTCCATCCGGTCTGTCATTCATCGCCCTGATTGCTTTTGCCGCTTCATAACCATTCATTTCAGGCATCATGATATCCATCAGGATTACATCAAATGTGCCTTTCGGATGATTTCTGAAAATCTCAACAGCATTCTTTCCATCCACAGCTCTTTCTACATTCATCCCGAACTCTTCCAACTGCACGGCAGCAATCTCTGCATTCAGTTCATTATCCTCTGCAATAAGAACATTCACACCTGTAAGATTTACCTTTTCAGAAAAACCTGTGTCTGACTTATTACATTCCTTATCTGTAATTTCCAGAGGAATATCCACAGTAAAAGTAGTTCCCTCATGCTTTTTACTCCGCACGGAAATGGTTCCACCCATCATATCTACATACTTCTTTACGATAGCCATCCCCAGTCCAGCTCCATGGTACTGCGTTCTCACATCGGAATCTTCCTGTGCAAATTCCTCAAAAACTTCTTTTGTAAATTCCTCACTCATGCCAATACCAGTATCCGAAATGCGGTAATGCATATTTATATATCCATCCCCGCCCTTTTCCTGACACCGGGTTTCAAATGTAATCGTCCCTCCATCCGGAGTGAACTTCACGGCATTGCTCAGAATATTAACCAGCACATCTCGCAGACGTACAGGATCCACAAGTACATTTGGGATCTTTGCTTCTTCACGCTGGATCTTAAAGCTGATATCCCTGTTCGTAAGAAAACCTTTTGTAATATCCAGTGCAGAATCTGTGATACTTTTCAAATCTGCCGGTACCGGATTGTATTTCACTTTTCCACTTTCCACGCGAGTCAGATCTAATACATCATTGATCAGCGACAGTAAATACTCTGAACTTTCATCAATCTTTTCCAGACAATTTTTCACTTCGTCTGAAGGATTTTTTTTCATTGCAATACCGGTAAATCCCATGATTGCATTCATCGGTGTTCTCATATCATGGGACATATGTGACAGAAATGCTGTTTTTGCCTTGTTTGCAGCCTGCGCATGCTCTGCCAGTTCCGCCATTTCCTCAGCCGTCTCCTGGGCTGCCTTCTGAGCTTTTTTTCTTGCACTGAGACGCATTGCTATCACAGCCATAGTAGTCAGCAGCCATCCGAAAATAAGAAGAACCCAAACAGTAACAACAGGATGCAGACGGATCCAGTCAACAAATGTCAGATCTGCTGCTTTGTATGTGGTATACCGTGCTGCTATATCTTCGACAAGATTTTGGGGCATGGCATACATTGCTTTCGTCAGGATGCCAGCCAGTGCATGATTCTCTGTTGATGATATTACCATGCGGTAGGTGTATGTAGGCTGTTCCAGCAAAGTATATGTCAGGGTGCCTGTGGTGTCACTATTCACAAACGCCTGTGCCATGTAATAGTAGACGAAGGCAGCATCGGCTTTTCCCTTACGGACAGCCTCCATCATTTCCTGTCGGGTACTGCACATCAGTTTTTCTGCGCCTGGTGCCATTGCATCTTCAATGGAATTTGATGCTGTCTGGTCAACCGTAGTAACAACATTGATTTTTCCATCAAAGTCACGCCGTGTCACCCTTGCCAGCTGCATTGTAATGAAAGGTGCAGTAAGCCCCCATTTTTTCGTCTCAGCATAGTTATCTGTTTCCAGGCGTGCATCGATACTCATATCTGTGGTTTCCGTATTTTTCTGATAAGCAATATACTCATCTCTGGTAGCAGGTGTAAGAAACTCGTAGGAAATCCCGGCATAGTCTGCAATTTTCCGGAAGTAATCCGGGATAATACCCTTCATCTCACCATTTTCATTATAAGAATATGGATAACGGGTCGGATCACACAGAACATGAAGCGGGTTGTCCTTGGAATATTGTGCAATAATACTTTTTTCTTGCTCCGTATATTCCAGATTCTTATTTTCTATGCTTTCATAATTTTTATTGTAAAGCGTCGTTTTCCAGTCACCCTCAACCGCATTCATCTGATCGATCGCATAATTGATCTCATTCAGCAATTCTGTATTGCCCTTTTTAACAATGACATAGAAATCGCTGCTGCCAAATTTATCCACGATTCGCTCATTGTTTGTTTTTCTCAGAGAACTGGTAACAATCGCATCAACTTTTTCGCTCTGAAGGGCTTCCTCCATCTCTGCGGTCGTATCAAAATAAGATGGAACATATGTAAATTCTTTGTTGTCTGCAAAATCCGCAAACTCTTCATTCCGGGTGTTTCCGTTCAAAAGCGCCACACGCATACCGTTGTAAGTGCTGTAATCGCCGTCCACAATCGTGCTGTTGTCACTGCGGACGGTCAGCATCCCATAATTGGTTCCGATCGGACGTGAAAAATCAAACTTTTCTTCTCTGTCCGGTGTTTTGCGGGCAGATGTTACCATGTCAATCTCGCCATCTTCAAGCATCTGCTGCATATCATCCCAGCTCTTATCATATCCGACATATTCGTAATCTACATCCCAATAACGGGCCATCAGCCGAAGAAAATCATAGCCATACCCACTGCGGTTGCCTTCTTCATCCATCACATGATAACCATCCATGGCAAAGAAACCGACTTTGACAGTTTCATGCTGCGAACTGTCCTCGGCTGCATATGCAGTCTGGGGAGAAAATATCATACACACGCATACAAAAGCCAGTAATACTGCCACATATTTCTTTGCTCTCGAAATCATATTAAATCTCCTGTCTGTCTGTCTGTCTGTCTGTCTGTCTGTCTGTCTGTCAAATATATTTCTCTATACATCTCTTTGTCAACCTTCTGATTTAATAAAATTACACTACTGTATCAAAACCATTTGTCACTGTTCAATGCCCTGCGGTTCGGTGCCCCCCCGCCGGATTTTATGCTTCTGATTGTCTTTTCCAGTACTTTCATCTCAACTGGTTTTGAAACGTGTGCATTCATACTAGCTGCCAGGGAATGTTGAATATCCTCGGAAAATGCATTCGCAGTCATGGCAATGATCGGAATCGTCTTTGCCAGTTCATGGGAGCTTCTGCGGATTGCCTTTGTTGCCTCATAACCATTCATAACAGGCATCTGCACATCCATCAGGATCATGTCATAATCCCCCGGAGCAGACTGTTCAAATGCTTTCAAAACCTCTTCCCCATTTTCACAGATGGTACATTCTGCACCTTCAATCTTTAACAGTTCCGTCAGGATCTCAGCATTCAGCTCATTATCCTCTGCACACAGGAACCTCATTCCCTGCAGAATATTACCATCCTGCTCATCTGTGTCTTCTTGTGCCGCCAGAGCAACTGTTCTATCCTCTGCAATTCTCAGCTCTATGAGAACCTCAAAACAACTTCCCTGTCCCAGTTCACTCTCCACATCAATGGTACCTCCCATTGCTTCAACCAGATTTCTGGTAATAGCCATTCCAAGACCGGTTCCCTGGATCTTATTCGTCACAGAATTTTCGGCACGGGTAAAAGCATCAAAGATTTTATCTTTGAAATCTGCTGACATTCCTATTCCATTATCCCTGACTAAGAAACGGTACTTTGCATAGACGGATGAATTTGTTTCACATTCTTCTACCAGAAACTGAATTTCTCCACCTTCCTGCGTGTACTTCACTGCATTAGAAAGCAGGTTGCTGAAAATCTGCATCAGGCGAAGCTGATCCCCGTTCACCCACTCATGTCGGATATTTTTCTTTGTTGTAAGAATCTGTTTCTTTTCATCTATCTGTGAATGAAATAGATTATTGATTTCCTGTATAAAATTCAGAATAGAGAAATCATCGTATTTAAAAACTGTTTTTCCTGCCTCAATTTTGCTCATATCCAGAATATCATTAATAATCCCTAACAGATGCTGGGATGAAATATCTATTTTATCTGCATACTCTATTACTTTATCTTTATTTCCTGCATCATGTCTTATTAATGACGTCATACCAATAACTGCATTCATAGGAGTACGTATATCATGTGACAGGATCAATCATTTCCACAACTGAGCCATACACTTCTTCGTATGTTTCATCCCACGGTGCAATACTTTTAGACAACTTATATTCATAGCTAAAATCGGTAAGTGACTTTATAGAATCAGCGAATATATCCGGTACACGAATAATTACAATTGTAAATCCCCAAAATGTCCTTTCGCCATTTTTCTGCTCCACATACACCGGATTTCTTACAGCAATCCCCGTTCCACCCTGTTTCAAAGAAAATGGTCCCTGCATGGTTATCACATCATTGTCTCTGGCATAACAAGATATCTTTCCTCGTTCTTTATCATGAATAAGATCTATCTTTCCAGCCTTATTTCCGTCTTCCGGATAAATCTCAGTCACTACGCCGTCTGGTGCGATCTGAATACTCTGGACATAATCTGCCATCATATTCTCCGCAACTTTCGAGAACATGGAAATTTTTCCGTTTTCACTAATAACAATCTGTTCAAAAGTATTTGTAATATCAATTCCCCTCACGATATCAGCCTTCATATGATCTGCATACGTTACTGCGTTTAATTCAGCTCTTGACCTTATCAAATCCCTTTGACTGCTATCCGCACGAATGCCTATATTCACCAGAACAACCAAACCGATCATCAATACAAATACCGGTATCCATAACTCTTTTTTTATCCTAAATGTATTTTTTTGTTCCTGTGCTGACTTAATTTTCTTCCACATAACCGATTTTCTTTACACCTGCGTTTTTATCTACTTCATTTTTATATTTTAGCAGCCACCAATTATTGCCTGTTTTAGTTTCTTTTTAATCTCCAAAAATGAAAAAAGCATTGTCATTGCAGACAATGCATCTTTAACGTGGCAACTGGCTACCATTTTACAGGCCCTATAGCTTTGCGTCGCAGACTTTCATCTGTTTTGCCGTTTTTCTTATTATAGCTTTTAAACATATGAAAAAAAACTGGTTTTATTATACTCTAATGCTCGACTATGTACAAGAAAAACATTACCGTTTTAACGCCTAAAAACAAAAGAAGAACAGCCGATACATATACTCGAACTGTTCTCCTACTTCCGAAGTCCACGCAGCATTGACATTACTGTTTCCTGCTCATTTGTACTCAGATTGTTCCATATCCTTAAAACTTCTTTCTGTTTTTCTGTCAGATTCTCTGAATTACCTTCCTGAAAAAACTGTGATAATGTCACGCCCAAAGCTGCACATATTTTTTCAAGTGTAATCAGCGACGGCAGGTTTTCCTGCGCCATGATTCTTCCCAGTGATGACTGGGAAATTCCCGACAGCTGCGATAATCTATATTTACTGATATCACACTTTTCACACAAAGATGTTATTTTATCCGCAATATACTTCTCTATCTGCAAGTAACTATACCTCATTTCCGCTATTACATGTTCTTATTGTACCTGTAATAATGAAAAAATATTAGTAATCAACTTTGCAAGTATTCATTCCCATTATAGGAAGTATACGGATAAAAAAATATAAAGATACTTTCGTTTCCGCAAAAGTCATTTTCGCTTATATCGTTTTTATAATAGCACAGACAGTTATGTTTGTCACATAAAAGTTTGAAACCTCAAACAAAAAAATAAGCCTGCCATCATCCGCAGATTTCTCCACAGACAACAGCAGGCTTCCTACTATCTCATCAACTCATTCACTTTTCTCTGCACTGCCCCATAATCATATCCCGCAGCCTGCAGTCTCTTCTTTCTGTCCCCGCCGTTCCCCCACTTTCCGGCAATGACTTCCTTTGCTACAGTTTCCACACTCTTTTTGTTGCTACTTTTCACCAGCTCATTCCCCATCCCCCTTTTCACTTCTGTCATGCAGCTGTTCCAGCACCTCTTTCACCTTCTGCGGAATCGGCAGCCCCAGATGCCCTGCATTCTCCAGCAGACTCACACCCTCATTGGAAATATAGAAAAAGATCACCGCTGTCCTCAGCACGGATCCGTTCCCGATCACAGCCACATCCAGAATATTTGCCATTCCCACCAGCAGAAAGATCAGCACCTTCCTGCAGATCCCCCGGAAGCCCACTTCACTGGAAAGCGTATGGTCCGCAAAAGCACACATCACCCCGGTCAGGTAATCAATCACCACAAAAGCGACCAGTGCATACAGAAGCCCGTCACAGCCTCCCATAAACCAACCCAGCCATCCGCCTACAGCCATAAAAACCATCTGAATAAAGTTCCAAAATTCCTTCATGCCAGAATCCTCCTCCCATGAAAAAAGCAGCTCCCATTTCTGAGAACTGCCGTAAGCAGGTTCTTCCCCTGCTCGTAAATATGATCCGCCTTTTCTTCCAGCACTGCCGGAAACAGCAGGATCCCGCCGATCATGTTCGGGCAGATGGGAAGCAGCGTCCCGTTCCACAAAACAGAATTGTCATACTCCCCGCTGGCTTTCAGATAAATCCCCATGGGATTCAGCCCCAGAATATTATTCACTGCCTCCGTGATCATGTTCGTCTCCTGAACTGTCTCCACCGCACCCGTATTCGTATCGGTCAGTTCAATGACCATTTCACCTTTCAACTTCATCACACACCCTCCATTTCTACCGGCCTGCAGAAACCGCTGATTCCCGCTCTCTCAGCAAAATACACTTCAAATCCTCTGTTCACCGTCTCCTTCATCTGCATGGACAGCGATTCCCGGAAACCATTCACATCCAGTCCTCCGCCAATGGCAAATCTCGTGGTATAATCCTCCACCTCAAGCTTTCCGTCCCAGGCTTCCCCAGCCGCCATTGCCTGTCCGCTGACAGAAGCAATGCAGTCTCCCACATCAACCGTACCGCTGCCATACTCCATCCAGAGATACACATTGAATATATTCGTATAATTGGCAACGATCTTCTCAATGGGATAATACAGCGACAAAATATGTTTCCCGGAATGCCAGGTCTCCACCGGACAATGCTCCACAATCTCCTCATTATTAAATTCAAAGACCACATGGCAGACCGCCTGTCCGTCCTCCTGCCACTTCACCGGCAGGCTCACATCCACAGAAACCTCCGAACCACTCCCGGTTCCGGATCCGAAATCCGAGCCACCAGCGACATCATCCGTACTCCCTGTATTCTCATTCCCAGAAGTATTTCCAACTTCATTCCCTGCCGCATCATTTTCAGAACTTCCTGCATCCGATGTCTCCCCGGTTCCATCAGAACCACCCGTACCACTTCCAGTTCCACTGCCGCTTCCGCCCGGAAATGGAATCACCACAGTCCCGGAAGCCTCCGCAGACCGTTCCACCGGATCCGCAGCCACATCCACAACAACCTGCGCAAAAAACTGCATGTGGTTTTCCTCAGAAGAAGCAAACTGGATACTGATCAGCTTCACCTTCGTCTGCCCGATCTCATGCGCGGAAGCATTGGTAAACGTATGGATCCCGATCTTCCCGGTCTTCGCATTGTCTTCAATCTGATTCAGCAGTCCCGAAATATTCTTGTCATTCCTTGACTTCGCCTGATCCAGCCTCGGGTTCTTCCCCACACATTTCAGGCTCTGCTTTCCCCCGATTTTCTGTCTGATGGAAGTGATACAGGTGATCTGTCCCTCATCCGCCTGTCCTCCCGCAAATGTCAGCACATCCCCTGGATCCAGGGCAGGGTTCCCGATGGTATCCGAATCAAACGGCACATACCGGATCACAGACAGATCTGCCAGGATATTCCTGCACAGCATCTCCCTGGTCTCCTTTAACCCAAACTGCAGAAGCGGGTTCACACCCAGGTTCATGGTCAGCCCATTATCCGGATCCAGAGCATAATACTCTGCAATCTGCGTCTGCTTGTTGGTGGAACTCACTGCCGTGTATCTGGTAATAAAATCCGAAAAGCTGGAAGAAAACCGGTGTCTCTGCTCCACCTTCATCACAGGATCCTTCCCGTACTTTCTCAGTTCCAGCTTTCCCTCCCTGTTAATAATAAAGAAACCTCCCAGAACCTGTGCCACATAAAACAGCACATCCCGGCAGGTCTCAATATCATTTTCAGTATAAACAGAAAGCGTCACCCCGCCATTCGGCATGGCATCAATCTCCGCCCTCTTATTCGCAAACTCCACTTTACACCGCTTACAGCACAAAGCAATAAAATCATAAGCAGTCCCCACAGTCTCAAACCCGTTGAAACTCTTATCAAACCGCAGCATAAAATCATAGGCTTTCAGTTCCAGGCACTTTGCCAGACAGTTCGCCTCACTGACCTCAAAAACTCCCATCGGCACATCTTCCACCGAATCATCCGCCAGCACCAGATGAAACACCAGCGTCACCTGAGCATCCTCCAGCGTATACCTGTCAATGTCACTCAGAAGCGTGATCCCCATCTCCGCCGCATACACCGTCCCCAGTTCAATTTCCGTGCTTCCACAGCACTGCCTGGAAATATACCCGGAATCCTTCACAATCTCCTTCGCCCCGAACTCATACGTCATTCCGCCTCTGGTAACGATCGTACCCGTCCAGTAATATTTTCTTGTATTGCTCTTCACAGCTCTCAGAAACCCATCCGATACCGGATACATCCCGCCACCTCCATTTCCCCACGAAAAAAGCACCAGCCAACCAGGTGGCCGATGCCTTCGTAAATATAATCATTCTATCTGTTATAAGTCCAATGTTTCAGGTACCATTCATGCAGTTCTTCTGTTGTTTTACAGCAGTCTGCAATCTCTTTTCCCTGTGATATCCACTGACACGTTTCCCTGCGGAATGTATCAACATCCAAAGCATGAAATTTATATGTTCCACCCCGTCTGTGCATCACTTCATCATCACACTGGAACTCAAAATAATCATCCCCGTCCAAAACAACCTTTCCAGTCAGGTTCCACACCCCGGACCACGGAGGACCATCATCCCCTGGAACACAGAAGGACAGTCTTCCATCTTCCAGAATAACAGGAGCCACCGCAATATTTTTCATCTGCGGCATATATGGCTGTTCAAACCAATACGCTTTCCTCTCATCCATTTCTCTTCATCTCCATGATAGCCACCTTCCCTGCAAACTTGAAGTTAGCGATTTCTTTTTCCGGTATTCTCTGTCCCACGGATTTCCTCATGATAGAAATAATCTACGATCACCGGATGTCCCTGCGGGACTCTGCCATAAGGCATTTCATTATCCACAAAGGCACAATCATACTTCTTAGCCATTTTCTCAGCTTTTACTTCAAGTGCTTCAAAGTAGCTGCGGTTATGCTTGTTATAGATCTCGTCGTAAAGTGGTACAAGATCAGGATATTTTCCGGCGATATAATCCATAATTGTCTTTTTGAAACCGCCTCGAAGATTGAGATTTTCGAGCCAGAACAGATCGCATTGATCCTTTACCCGCTCAAAGATTGCTTCAAAATCTGTGATACTGGGGAATACCGGGGATACGAAACAGACTGTACGGATACCTGCTTCATATACCTGCTTCATAGCAGAGATACGGCGCTCAATGCTCGAAGCAGAATCCATATCGTTCTTGAAATTTTCATCTAGTGTGTTGATCGACCATGAAACGGTTACATGTCCAAGCTTCTTCAGCAGATCAATATCCCGTACCACAAGATCCGACTTTGTGCAGATCAGAATATCTGCGTCACTGCCGATCAGCTGCTCCAGAAGTTTTCTGGTATTCCCGAATTGCTCCTCCTGTGGATTGTAGCCATCTGTCACAGAACCGATGACCACCCGCTGTCCGGCATATTTCTTCGGATTTTTAATTTCCGGCCAATGCTTCACATCAAGGAAAGTGCCCCATTCCTCCTTGTGCCCGGTAAAGCGCTTCATAAAAGAAGCATAGCAATACTTGCAGGCATGTGTACAGCCCACATAGGGATTGACCGAGTAACCGCCTACCGGCAGACTAGACTTAGTCATGATGTTCTTTGTTTCCACCTCACGAATGAGGATTCCATTTATTACTTCTTCCATGATTTCTGTACCTCTAACACTTTATTAAATTCTTCCGGCATTTCCTGAATCATATTTTCATCCCCTATGATAGGGACAAGGTCTTCCTTCATAAACACCGGAATGCCGAGTGCGTGTGCCTGATCCGTCAGAGACCATGCCCATTCCGGCTCCGTATGAATCTTCCTGCTCTGAGCCCCGGTCATAGTGCCGACAACGATCCAGTTGATTCTGGAAAGGTCAACTGTACCGGGATCGTCGAATAACGGTTCAAAGCTAACATGGTAATGCTTTGCTCTGATGTTTTTCCGAAGGGCGTCGATACGCCACAGTTCGGCTTTCCTCGTCACCGTAACGCCAAACCATGCATTTTCCAGATCGGTATCAAAATCCAGCAGATCAGGTCGCTTGGTAAGGAACAGGAACTGATGCTGTGGATTTTCACGGATCTTTGCAAATACCTCGTCTCTCCATTCCGGCTTCCATCCGGAGAGATCGCTCATCCCAGTAAGAAGAAAGTTCTGCGGACGTTTCTTTTCCATCATCTTGAGCTTACCCGGAAAGAATTCAGGGTCAGCGAAGTCATCAATCATATGCCAGCGTTTCACGTTGTTGCGGGCATAGCAATATGTACACCCCACTGTGCAGCCAATGACGATATTCATGTTCTGAATCTGATCTTTGATACAAATACTCATGACTTCTGCCACTCCTCAAGATTCTTTCTGATGCGGTCGAGACATTCCTCAAACCGGATAATTTCTTCCTCTGAAAAACCTTTGTAGTAAATACTGCCCATCTCATCAGATACAGAATCGTACTCGCCCTTTAAGGCATGTGCTTTCTCAGTCAGAAACAGGAGTGTTTTCCTTTTGTCCGTTTCAGACTGAACACGGCTTATCAGCCCTTGATTTTCCATTCTTTCCAGCATCGTAGTAAGAGATGTTATCGCTAATCCGCATTTAGTCGAGAGTGACCTGATTGAGATACCATCCTCCTGCCACAGCACATAAAGAATACGTCCCTGGGCTCCATTAAACGCATCAATATTCTTTTCACTGAGAATCTTCTCAAAAATCCGGTCTCCAAGCTGTTTTATTTTGGTGACAAGAAATCCTCCATTCATTTCCATACAAAAGCTCCTATATAGTAGTTTATTAAAACATACTATATAGGAGCTTTATTGTCAAGCGTTTATATGTCTTAATAGGTAAATTCCGTTTTTTTCAATTCTCCAAACTTGAAATTGTCAAACAGCGTTCGGTGTTTCGCTTTGTGGAATTTTTACACACTGCTGAATCAAACCTGTAACATACGTAATGGAATCGGTGCAGTCGTTCTTGAGCCATTCTGAGATAATTGCCATCAGTCCCCGAATATAAAAGGCCATGATATAAGGTCGATCTTGCTGTAGTACACCGTAGCGGTCGAGAATCGGCGTAAACACATGACGGAACATCCTATCATAGCTTTTATCCATCCCCAACACCGCCGCATTTTCTGTTGCTGTGCGGAACAGTCGCTTGTTATTCTTAATGTAGCTGAGGTAAGGTGTTAAATAATCCGGCGTAATTAGATATAATTCATCCCTCGGGCAATTCCGCAGCTTTGTAGAAAAGGCATCCGAATCTTTCTCCATAGAAGCAAGAAATTGCTCGTTCATACGACCGACACTCTCCGAGAGCAGGTCTGACATCGTTTCATAGTGCAGATAGAAGGTGGAACGATTGACCCCTGCTACTTCACAGATTTCTTTGATTGTAATATACTCAAAATCCTTTTTTGCCAGAAGGGTCAGAAAGGCTTCGTCCATTCTGGCTGCGGTAGCAAAATATCTGCTTTCCGATCTATTCAATCTTTCTCACCTTCTTTCGTGTTATTGTTTACATCTCGCTGATTTCTTTTGCCAGTTCCATGATTTCAAAAGCGTATTTCTGCTTGCCCTGTGCCAGCAATTTTTTGTAGATGGGGTAATTAACGCCCATGCCCAGTAGCCCAATAATGCCGACAATCACGCCGAGGACAAACATAGTGATGCTACCGCTGCCGATGACCTTCATGGAAAGGCACATTCCAACACCGGCTACCAGCGCAGTGATAATGCCGAAGGTATAGGTAAAAACGGTTGCGGGAAGCTTGGCTTTTGCATCCAGTTTGCGAAGAGCAATCACCTTGGAGGTGTCCTTGAGTGCATATTCGTTTGCGAGTTGTTCTGCATAGATTTTATCTGTATTCATGGCTTGTTGCCTCCTTCATTTGATGGTTTTATTCTACCAGCAAAGAACGGGCAACGGAACAACACTGATGGCAGTTTGTGTTGAGTTCAGGAATTGTGCAAATTACGATTTGATGCTTCCATTATACCATTTCCCTACATCTCCTTCAACGTAAAACTCACCGTCCACAGCCCCTTATAACTGGTATCCTTTTTCAGCTTCGCCTTATACCCCGTCACATACATTTCCGCTGTTTTCATCCCCAGCGTCTCCACATCAAAATACTACACGCTGATCTTATCCTTCTTCGCATACCCCGCCAGCTTCTTCAACCACTTCGCCGTAACGGAAAACGACACCGGGATCCGCA
This sequence comes from Blautia sp. AF19-13LB, assembly GCF_003479105.1. Lineage (NCBI taxonomy): Bacteria > Bacillati > Bacillota > Clostridia > Lachnospirales > Lachnospiraceae > Blautia > Blautia sp. AF19-13LB. The sequence continues at coordinate 614 of NZ_QUGO01000028.1, read as the reverse complement.
CCACACCATGCCGCACCACATCCCTCTGTGTTGTCCCTGCCTCTGTCTCACCGCCGGAATCCGCTTCCACATCCTCCAGCTCCACCTCATAAGAATCCGGAAGCGGCAGGTTCTCCCCGTCAAACACAAGATACTGAAAAAAAGCCATCCTATTATCTACCTCCGCTCCTCAGACTCATTCTCTGCTGTGCTGTCACAATCACCTCATCCAGCAGCTGGTTCCCCAGATAAACTGGAATCACCAGATCCCCCTGCTGTCCCTTCTGATCACCCAGCACCTCCTTCAGTGCCGCCACAATACCGGCTGTCAGATCCGCACCGCCGGATGTTCCCGTACCGGTAATCACACCGCTGTCTGCCGCGGCCATCTGCGGCGAAATTACCATATCTGCCGCCACTCCCGTCACCGGAAGCAGCTTCTCCACATCCCTCAGCTGGCTCTGCGTATTCCGGATTTCTGTATTAACCCCCTTTAAGGCGGTCTGCAATTTCGTGGTATCGCCGCCAATCTCGACAGTGATCCCCTGGATTCTGTTCCCTGCCATGCGGCTTCCCTGCAAATTCCGGCTCATCTGACCACGCATTCCGCTAAGAGCTGATCAGTCTTTCCGGAT
>NZ_QUGO01000027.1:0-27952 GCF_003479105.1 Blautia sp. AF19-13LB | reverse complement strand
CACGGGTACAGAGCCGGTGCGTCCGTTCCTTTCGGGTAAGCTGCTTTAACTGGTGCTGCAATGCCTTTTCATCATTGATGGCTTTCCGCAGTTTCTTTTCGCTTTTCTCCAACTCCCGGTTGAGCTTTTCCAGCTTTGAGGTATCAGGCAAGGGCAGCGTCCTCCTTTCCCGGTATCAGCACATAAATCCTGTTTGGCTCTCCAACGCCCTGACGCACCCGCATGATAAGTCCGGCGGTTTCCAGTTCATTCAGAGAACGCTTGACCGTCATGGGGCTGCGGGACAGGACTGCGGCAATGGCTGTGACAGAGAAGCAGACAAACAGGATTCCGTTCTCGTCCTCCTGCCCTTTGGATAACATAGCGTCCAGCATCCGGCAGTACATGACCTTTGCGGTGCTGCTGACTGGAAATCCTGTCAACGCTTTGGGAAATGGCATACAGGGTGGCAAGGGTGTGTCTATCGTCATAAATTCAAAATTCATTCGGTGTGTTTCTCCTTTTTCTTTGCTCGTTTGGATAAATAACGGGGGCAGTCAATCACAACCGCCCGGAAGCTCTGCTTGCACCCATGCTGGCATTTCCGGCATAATTCGTTGTAAGTGACACGCCCCCGGTCATTGAGGTAAAAGGAAAGCTCATGCTTCCTCTTTTTGCTCATTCTCGGCATATTGCGCTTCCTTCCGTTTTCGTGTATGGTTTCGGGGCGATTTTCGGCAAAATTACGGTCATAGAGCCGCTTAAAATCTCCCGAAGTATCAGCGATAGGGTAGACTATCCCCCTATCAGATTGTCGTGTTTCGGTATCATTTCGGTGTCAGTTCGCCAGTTCTCCCCGGTGTCGTTCCTCCCCTGAATCTCACAGCGGCGTATCGCTCCCTTTGGTACGCTCGTTTTGGTCAGGGTTCCTCCACATCCCTGCCAAAAGTCATGGCGCTACATCGCCGGGGAAGCATATCCCACACAGGCTGGTCATTCGATTGGAATAATCCATCGATGAACTACCTGTATCATAGAACATTTTTGTGCCCTGTGCCGTATGTCCACAAAGTAGGAATTAGGAGTAAAAATCAGAAATTTCCACGATTGCGGAAAGTGTGATATAATCCAGTTAAGCGGCAGCAATGAAACCGCCGGAAAGGAGTGTGTGCCCATGAAAGGAGCAACAAGCATACAGGAACGCCTTTGGGAACTCCGCAAGGACAAAGGCTTAAATCTGGAAGAACTATCAAAGCTGACGGGCATTTCCAAATCAGCTCTTGGAAGTTATGAAAAAGAGGATTTTAAGGAAATCAATCATGGCAACCTTATCACGCTGGCAGCCTTCTATGGGGTTTCCGTTGATTATCTACTGTGCCGGACAGAGAACAGGGAGCAGATCAACACGTCATTGACGGAGCTGCATTTGAATGATGAGATGGTTGCTCTCCTGAAAAGCGGTCGGATTAACAATCGTCTGCTCTGTGAGCTTGCCACACATAAAGATTTTATCAAGTTTCTTGCAGACATTGAGATTTATGTGGACGGGATTGCCACCATGCAGATTCAAAATCTCAATGCACTTGTTGATACCGTCCGGCATGAAATCATTGAACGGTATCGCCCCGGCGAAGATGACCCGCATTTGAAAGTGCTGCAAGCCGCCCATATCAGCGATGATGAGTATTTTAGTCACATGGTTCTGGATGACCTCAACCTCATTATCCGAGATATTCGGGAAGCCCACAAAAAGGACAGTGAGAGTGCACCCCAGACCACCGTTGCCGATGAACTGAAAGAAAATCTGGAAGCAGTCAAAAATTTCAAGGGCAGTCGGGATGAAAAGCTGGTTGTCCTTTACTGTAAACAGCTCGGTATCAACTATAAAAATCTGTCAGACGAAGAATTTCGCTGGCTGATTCGGATTCTCAAAAAGTCAAAGAAAATGGGAACGCCTATCAGCCAGAGAAAAAAACGGTAAAGAAAAACCTCTGTTGCATGGTTTGTTGGCTTCCATGTAGCAGCGGTTTGTGCTGGGATTATTCAGTTGATATTGTATAAAGCGATAAACTGTAAGCTATCAATCGCCACTTAGGCGTGTTTTCCCAATAACAATGTAAAACAACGGTATCATTATAATCATTGCTGCTATGATATGTACATATATGAAACTTTGTGTTCCTGTAACAAGAAACAAACTTGTTATTGTATAATTCCATAACCAATGAAATCCTGTGGGCATCCAAATACTCTTTGTAGTGTAAAACATTTCATTGGCAAATATTCCATATAGAAAAGGAAAAATAAACATTACCAGAACAGAAATATTATCGGTATTAAAAATATGTGGTAGTGTAAAAATAAGTGCAGCTATTACGCAACTCAAATACTTATTTTTACATTTTTGCAGCAACAGCCCAAAAATAATTCCTCTAAAAATAACTTCTTCAATAAAGGACACGAAAAAGTAAAATATGAATTTCCCTTTATGATTCATCAACAGTGATAAAAAATCAGTGTCTTGAAGAATTATATTTGATTTGACTGATGAATAAACTATAAACAATACAATGATTGGCATTATAGCTCCAACTGCAAAATTCAAAAAATCTATTTTTCTAAAATATAACCCTATGCTTTTTAACATAACGCACCTTTTAACCTCTGATTTGTCATAATCCTAACACCATACTATTATGAATAAATTATCTCATGCAAAACAATTTCTTCTGCCCGGTCGTGAATGTTATTACACCGCCGCACCCATTCCATTTGACGGGTACACTTTAATTCCTCGGTTACGCCCTCGGCAATTTTCATCTGCTCCATGATAGTGTCTAACCGTTCCTGTGCCTGTTCGTTCAGGTCTGCAAGATATGTCCACAATTCTCCGGTCAGTATCAATGTGTTCAATCTGGCTGGGTGGACTTCTCTTAAATATTCCCGGTGCATCCGTCCATACTTTCCGATGGGGCGGCGTTCTTCCGGCAGCTTCAAGTCTGGGATGTAGTAATCTCCGACAAGGATATAATCAATTCCGTTTTCTGTTATTCTTGGTTTCAATTCGCTCATGTTCCTTACCTCCTGTGGAAGCAGGCTCGTCTGGTACTAACTCAATCACATCGGTAATCTCACAATTCAGCGTTTCGCAGATACGGGCTAATGTGTCCATGCTGATGTGCTTTCCCTCTTTGCTCATGTTGGCAATCATATTCGTTGTCATACCGGCGGCAAGCCTTAAATCTTCTTTTCTCATATCACGCTCTAACAGTGTATGCCAGAGTGGTTTATAGCTGATGTGCATATTGCTTTCCTGCCTTCCTATCCATACCACCGGGGCGGTTGCCCCGGCAGGAACTTTTCTCTTATTATAACACCAATCTTGTGAAATCACAATTTAATCTTGTAGCCTGTCGCTGATACCGTCTGGATTGTGCTTTTCCTTTCTTTTTTGTTCCCTTTAATTAGCCATGAACTGCTTCATGCCCTGGGACTTTGCTCAAGTGAGATAAAGAAGTAAAAGAAGTGTAAAAAATTTTGCCGTTCCTATCCGGCACTTGCGCATTGTGTCGGATAGGTCGGGCGGTTATTCGGGCAAGTCCACCTTGCCAACAAAAGAATAATAAATCTCAATGTCCTGTCTGCGGGTCTTGTTCTCGTCATAGCTGCACTCATGCACAACGATTTTCTCTACAAACTCCCGCAGCAGAGTAGGGGTAAGTTCTTCAAAGCTGGTATGCCGCCGGACAACATTCATAAACTTTTCTGCGTTCACGGTGGCTTCCTGTGCTTTGGAAAGCTCCGCTTGGATAGCGGCGGCTCTTTCTTTCAGCTCCCGTTGTTCTGCTTCATAGTCTGCCGACAGCTCTGTGAAACGCTCGTCTGATATGCGCCCGGTCACGCTGTCCTCATACAGCCGCTTGAAGATAGCGGATAACTCGGCTATGCGTTTCTCGGCGGCTTCCAGTTCCTTTTTCTTGGCGGCGTTCCTGCGCTTGCCCCCGTCCTCGTTCTGCTCAATCAAGAGCTTCATAAACCGGGCTTCATGCTTTGCCGCATAGCTTGTCACTTTCCGCAGATTGGAGAGTACACCAGCGGTCAAGAGGTCGGTGCGGATAAAGTGCGCCGTACAGTCATGGGTGCGCTTCTTGTAGTTGCCGCAGATATAACAGTCCTGCTTGCGCTTGTCCGTCTGGTATCGCTGCTGATACATCACGCTGCCGCAGTCCGCACAGAACAGTATGCCGGAGAACAAACCCACTTCATCATAGCGGTTGGGGCGTTTGCGCTGTTTGCGAAGCTCCTGCACCCGTTCCCATGTTTGGGTGTCTATGATAGGCTCGTGGTGGTTCTCGAAAATCACTTGCTTTTCCAGGGGATTTTCTACACTGTGCTTGACTTTGTAAGAAAGTTTTTCTGTCTTGAAATTTACCAGACAGCCTGTGTATTCCCGGTTTTCAAGGATATGCACTACGGTATTAGTCGCCCACTTGCACTCATAGCCGGGGTGGTAGCGGCGGGTGCTGCCCGTCCTGCGGTATTCCAGCGTCCCCGGCGTGGGGATTTGCTGCTCTGTGAGCATACGGGCTATCTTAGTCGGACCATTCCCAGCAAGGCAGAGGTTGTATATCTGCTTGACTACGGGTGCAGCTTCCTCGTCAATAATAAAATTTTCGTCCTCGTCCATGAGGTAGCCATACACAGGCTTGCTTGTGATGGGCTTGCCACTCATACCTTTTGAGCGTTTTACTGCTTTGATTTTCTTGCTCGTATCTCTCACCAGCCATTCGTTAAATATATTCCGCAACGGGGCAAAGTCATTGTCGCCCTGTGCGCTGTCCACTCCGTCATTGATAGCGATGAAGCGGACACCTTTCTGTGGGAAAATCATTTCTGTGTACATTCCCACTTGCAGGTAGTTTCGCCCTAACCTCGACATATCCTTTACGATAACTGTCCCGACTTTTCCGGCTTCAATGTCCGCAAGCATGGCTTGAAAACCGGGTCTTTGAAAGTTCGCACCAGAATAACCGTCGTCCGTGTACCAGCGCAGATTGGAAAAGCCGTTCTGCTTTGCATAGGTTTCAAGGATACGCTTCTGATTGGAAATGGAATTGCTCTCGCCTTGCAGCTCGTCCTCATGGGAAAGTCTTGGGTAAAGGGCGGTAATTGGTTGTTGGTTGGTCTGTCTTAACATAAAATCCTCCGTTTCCGACAGCCAGCCCCACTATTCCGTACCTTGATTGTACCACATGGGGCGGCTGTCTGTATAGCGGCAAAAGCGTCAAATCTGCTTCTTTATGGTCGGTCAAATCGCCGTTTTTTGTGTAGCAGCTTCCGCTTCCAGCACTTTCATCATCTTGTCGGCTGCGGTGTCGGTTGCGCCCTGCTTGAAGAAGCCGGAAACGGTAAGGACGGAGTTGCCCATGCGGATTTCCGTTACACAGTCCGGGCGGCGGTCTGTTTTGGTGGTGCTTGTCTGTTTCGTTTCTGTCATAGGCTCTCCTTTCGCTGCTTCATCAGCTGCTTTAAGCGTTCCAGCTTTTCCTGTGCGGTTTCCTTTCGGAAGTTGCTGCCCGTGAAGCGGACAGGGGCGCACATGGAAGTCAGCCTGTCATAGATACGGGCGTGGGGTGTGTCCTGCGGGTGCTGCAATTCCTCCAGCGTGAGGTTGGTCGTGGCGATCAGCGGCTTGCCGCTTCGGTAACGGCTGTCAATCACGCTGTAAACCTGTTCCAGCCCGTATTCTGTCCCTCGCTCCATACCGAAATCATCAAGTATCAGCAGGGGGTAGCTGCAAAGGCGGGAAATATATTCGTTCCTGCCCTCAAAGCTGGCAGCAAGGTCATTGAGTATCGTTGCAAAGTTTGTCATGCGAACGGCAACCTCTTTTTCCATAAGGGCGTTGGCGATACAGGCGGCAAGGTAGCTTTTTCCTGTCCCCACGCCTCCCCAAAACAGGTAGCCGATATTTTCAGCCTGCATGGTTTCCCAGCTCTCCACATAAAAGCGGGCGGTTTCGGTCTGTGGGTTTCTGCCGTTGTCATGCTCAAATGTCCAGTTCCGCATAGCGGGGTCGGCAAAGCCCCGGCGTTTCAAGTCCTCCACTGTTTCAAGGTGCTTCTGTCGGCTTTCGGCGGCTTGCTGCTTTTCACGGGCTGCCCGCTGGCAGTCGCAGTCTGTTGGGTGTCGGTCATGCCCTAACCATTGGGCGGTTTCTTTTGAAAAGTAGGCTTCTTTGGGCGTATGGCACTTGCCGCAGTATAAAAGCCCGTCCTCGCCTGTGTAGTCCTCCGCTTCGGCGGTAGTGGTTGTAATATCCGTAATCATAGCTTCAATCTCGTTTTTCATAAGCTCTCGCCCTCCTTACATGAATAATCGGGTATGCCCTGTTTCGGGGCAGCCTTGCCTTTGGCAGCGTCCTCCTGCGCCCACTTGTAAATGGTGGCTGCATGGCTCTGGTACTGCTTCCCGGTGGAAGCGATATGGCAGGAAAGCCGGTCAATATAATACTCCCACTTGTCGGGCAGCTCTGTTTTCAGCCCGGAAAGCTCTGTATCGGTCAGTATCACATTGTTGTATCTGCCATAAGCGGCGGGGGCGGGGTGTCCCGTTTCTCCCTCTCTCTCTTTTTCTATCTCTTTCTCTAACTCTATCTCTATCTCTGGTGGACGAATGTCGGACAAATGTCCGCCTTTTGTCCGGGGCGGTAAAAGTGCCTTGTTTTCCAGCCTTGCAGCCCGTTTTCTCTCGGCTTCGGTAGAGGACTGTCCTATCATCAGCTCAATATCGGTCATATAAAAAGCCCCGCTGTCAAGCTGCTCCACAAGCCCCAACTGCCGGAAAATCTCTAAAGCCCTTTCAACCGTCCCTATCTGGTGGCGGGTCAGTGTCGCTATCATCTGCGCTGTGTAGGGGATATGCTCGTCAAGCTGCAACTTCCCGCCGTTTTTCAGAGATTTTAAGTACAGCTTCAAGAGGATATTGGAATATAAAATCCCGTCTTTCATATCTTCCAGCAGCACAATGGAGTCGCTGTCAAAAAAATTCTCTTTCAGCTTGAGGTAGTAATACTTGCGGTTATCTGCCATTGTCCCTGTCCTCCTTTTTCCGGCGTTTGGAGTAGTAGCGGGGGCAAAGTATGATAACCGCCCGGAAGCTCTGCTTACAGCTATGGGTACAGCCCCGGCAGAGGTCGTTGTATGTGATACGGTCGCAGGTGGTATTCCCGACTTTTACTTGCCGCAGGAAAAAAGACCATTCCAGCCGCCGTTTCTTGCTCATTCTTGGCATGGGTGCGCTCCTTTCTGCCGTTTCCGCTGGTGTGGCGGTATCGACGGTAATTCTGTATCATCTCGGTATCATTTTCGGGGTTTTTCTGCCCTGTAAGCCCGTTAAAAAATCCTTTGGTATTGCGGGTAGAGTACGGGGCAGCCCCCTTGTTCTGTATGGGTTCGGGTACATTTTGGGGTGGTTTTTATCGTTCCTGTTCCTGCCTTTTCACAGGCTTGCGCTCCCGGCGTAAAATCTGGTCGATATTGCCCTTGACAGTCTGTAAGCGGCGGTATTCCTCCCGTTTTGCCCGGTAATCGTTGTAGCCGCTGTTTTTCTCTTTGATAAGGGCTTCAATCTCTGCTTGCAGGGCTTTATAGCTCGGCAGCTTGGAAATGCCGTTCTCCTTGAAATAACGGGCGGCTGCGTCTGCTATGATAAAGTCGCTTTCGTGCTTCTGTCGGTAGGCTGCTTTTGCTTTGGCGTTTTTCTGCTGTTTCAGCCCGTCCCGGACAGGGCGGGTCTTGGAATAGGCAAGCACCTGCCGTTGCAGCTCCTTTTTCCCGTTCAGCGTCTTTTCCACCTGCTTCAGCTCTGTAAGGCTTTCCTGCATGGCGGCATAAGCGGCAGAACAGGCTTCGTCCAGTTCCTCCGGGGAAGAAAAGCCGTACTGTTGATAGGCGGTAACAGTAGCTGCCATTTGCTTTAGGTTGTGCTTTGCCGCCCAGCGGTCATAGCCCACGCCCTTGCCCTCGGCTCGCTTGGCTTCCCGGTCAACCATGCGCTGCAAGGTGTTGTCTGCCGGGGTGGTTTTTGCGGCTTTTTCCTCCCGCAAGCGTCCCTTTTGGGTGTGGGGGTATTCGGGTATGGCTTTGGTCTGTTCGGCGGCTCTGTGGGCGTTCTGCGTGAGCAGGGCAAGGACAGCAGCCTTGTCAAAATCGTCCCCCAGCTTCCGGGCTGTGATAGGCTTTGTCCTGTCCGGCGTGAGGTAGGAAAGCCGCCCCCGGCTCTCCTTGACAGTTACGCCCTCCCGCAGCAAAAGGGAAGAAAACTCGTCAAAGCTGCCAGCTTGGGAAAGTGCCTGCCGTATCGTCCGGCGCAGCTTCGCCTTGTCCGTTTCAAACTTGGTGGGCTTGGTCGGCTGTCCTGCGGCTTCTCTGACAGCGTTCTCTTTATCAAGGGCAAGCTGCCCTTTCTTTGCCGCCCAGTATTCCCGTTCCGTTATCCGTTCCTTGCTGCCGTTCAAGAGGTCGATTTGGTAAAGCCCCTCCCGGTGGCACATCTCCATGACTTCACTCTTGAAATATTCCATAGCGGCGTTGGTGCAGCGGTGCTTGCAGCCCGCCCGTGTGTCGGCTGGTCTGTCCATGTAGGGCAGAAGCGGGACTTCGTAAATCCGCAGGGAGTTGATGACGATATGCACATGGATATTGCCGCTGTGGTTATGCCCGTCCGGGTGGGTGCATACAAGGGCTTGGTGTCCGGGGAAATGCTCTTTGCAGAACTGCTCGCCCAGCTCCTGCGCCCGGTCTACGGTCAAGCCGTTGTCTGTCCCGTCCCGTGGGTCAAAACTGATGATATAGTGGTGGCTTTTCACATCTTCCCGTTTTTGGTTTTTCTCATAGCGGAGATTGGCTCGCATACAGGCAACGGCGAAATCCTCGCCCCCGCAGTTGAGGGAAGAAATGCGGTAATCCTCCCTCGGTATCAGCCGCCCGTTTTCATCAAGGGTGGGCTTCATGGTAAACTCGTCATGCTCAAATGTGAGGTAGGCTTCCGCTGCGCCATAGTCGGCATTTTTAGAGCTGATATGTTTGAATGTTGCCAACAGCGTCACCCACTTTCTGCAAGACTTCAAACTTTAGGGCAGCAAGGTCGGAAATCGCCGCCCGTACCTCCCCGGCAAGCTGCGGGTAGGGGCTGTGCCACTCATTCAGCGTCCGGGCTATCTGGTTTAAGTTGCCGCCGATCCTGCCGTATTCGGCGGTCAGCTTCCCGACAGCGGCAAGCAGCTCGTCATTGACGGGGGAAACGGTTATGATGGGGCGTATGGCTGCCCCGGTTATGGCTTGCCGGATAAACTCGGCTTGGCTCATGTGGTAAGCAGAAAGCCTTTCCGCAAACTCGGCGTATTCTTCCTCGGTCATGCGTGTCTTGACTACCCGGCTGCGGTGCGGTGTGTTGTATCTTTTCATGGTCGGCAGACCTCCTTTCTGTGCGTGGTGTTCTCTCACTAATAGGAGAAAAACAGGGGGTAAAACGGAACTGTTTTTGAAAAAATCCGAAAAAATATTTTGAGGGATTTTTAAGCGGCGCAAGCCGCATAAGCAGGGTTTGGGGAAGGCACTCCCCAACAAGATTCCCGCAGGGGCAAAATGAGCGAAAAGCGAATTTTGGCACCTCGGTAGAATCTTGCTCTAAGAAAACGGCGAAACTCCCCCTTTACTCCTTACTACGCAGAGAAATGCAAATATGGCAAAGTTTTGAAAAACTTTTTGATAAAACTTTTCGACAAAGCTGGAAAATCAGCGCGGTTTTTGGTGCAAAAAAACAGGAAACCTTTTCTGATTTCCTGTCATGGTATGCCGCTGTAACGGGCGGCGGTTATTCTGTTGTCATTCCCCGGAAGCAAACTTGTAGCCCATACCTAAAACGGTTTTTATGTAAATGGGCTTGCGGCTGTCCGACTCTATTTTTTTCCGCAGGTTGTAAATCACATTTGCAACGCTTGACTGGCAGCTTTCACTTTCCATGTTCCAAACGGCTTCAAATATTTGTGTCCGTGTGAGGACAATGCCGGGGTTGGAAGCAAGATATACAAGGGTACTGTATTCAAGGCGGGTAAGGCTTACTTCCTCCCCGTCTTGAAATACCTGGCGTTGGTTCTGCTTTATTTCCAGTCCCGGAAAAGATAACACGGAAGCGGTTGTGATCTGCATGGGTTCAATCTGTATATAATCAGATATTGCCGATATGATTTTGTCAATCGCTGTTTCCTCTTGTTCGTTAAGTGTCAGCAGTAGTAATTTCCCCATGTTCATTACCTCTTTTATCCGTTGAATTTAAACTATATTTTTCTGTCGTGTTTTTGACAGTAAGCAACAAATATATATGATAGAGAGCGTAATGTCAATTTAATGCCATTAAAAGAGAAAGATGGTCTGTCTAATTATTATCATTTTGTTCATATGCACTTACGCTGCGTTTGGCATTTAGGCAATTCAATATATTGTAAATTTATCTATATCAGCGGGCTAACCTCATTTTCACAAAATAAGCTAAGTTTGTGAAGCGCTCTTGTGCAGGCAACATATAAGAGGTTTTTATCATCTTCATCATGGTAGTTTTGGCTATCTGCATCACAAATTAAGACAGTATCAAATTCTAATCCCTTTGACATATATACTGGTAAGATAAACACGCCTTGTAAATCTGATACGCTCCCATTTTTAATTAATTGAATATCAAGTTTGTGTTTAATTTTATTAAATAGATAGGTTGAATTTTTTTCGGTTTTACAAATTAAGCATATCGACTGAAACCCTTTCTCTTGGCATAATTTTATTTCCTTAACAATTTCATCAATGAAGATTTCGGAATTATCAGCAATATATACTTTTGGGCTATCGCCATTCCGATTAAAACTTTTTATCTGTGAACTTTGTTCAATGAACTTTAAACTAAAATTTAAAATTTCATTCGTACAACGGAAACTTTTATCCAACATAATAAGAGAAGATTTTTTCTTGTTCAATATTTTTTGAATTTGTTCGTAGAAAGAAATATCTTCTTTTTTGGCAAGAGTCTGTTTCATATCTCCTAAAATAGTAAATTTGGCATTAGAAAAAAGAAAATTAAATATTTCATATTGGAGAGGGTAGTAGTCCTGTGCTTCATCAATGACTACCTGCTTAATATTTTTATATTTATTTGTTCCGTATATTTTTAAATACAAATAAGCGATTGCTATTGCGTCATCATAATACAAGCTGTCTGCTTCCAAATTTTCCTTAGTATATTTCCAAATATTTTTTATGTTTTGTGACGGATTGCTATTTTGCAGCAGGCTATAAAAATAGGCTTCATTGCTAAATAATATTTTATATAATTCAACAATGTCAATTTTTATAAATTTCTGTATTTCCTGCTTGATTAGATTTTTTTCTTCTTTATGCCCCCGCCCTTTTCCTGTTCCAAATATTTGTTCTAAAATATAATCTTCTAATTGTTCTAATTTTATGCCTAATGGTGTTTCTGGTCTTCCTAATATCTTGTCTTTTAGAATTTGCCCGCTTACAACGCATTTTCCCTCATAATAAACATCTTCAAATTCTATCCACTGGCGGGGTATATCAATGAGAAATTGGTCTAAAATTTCCCTAAAAAAACTTGACGTTTTAAATTCTATACTATTTCTTGAAATTTCCTTGTATTTTGAATTGACAATCAAGTTTTCTAAAAAATCATTTCTTGACTGAATTTTCCTGCCATTTAATAACTCACTAAGTATATCTTCAAACACGGAAGAAATAACATTATCTTCTCCCAATTCGGGCAATACATTTGAAATATATTGCTCAAATATAGAATTTGGGGAAATAATCATAATGTTATTTGCGGACAGCTTTGTTTGTAAACCTTGATACATAAGATAAGCAGCCCGGTGGAGAGCAATAGAGGTTTTTCCACTTCCCGCTACACCCTGTACCATTAGCAGGTCATTTTCCATATCTCTAATAACCACGTCCTGTTCATGCTGAATTGTTTCAACAATAGCTTTCATTTTAGCAGTAGTGTTTTGTGACAGTAATTGCCTTAAAAATTCATCAACAATCTGAACATCTGAATCAAAAAAATATTCCAGTGTTCCGTTTTTTATTTCATATTGGCGTTTCAAATTGAGTTCGCCTGTTACTCGTCCACATGGAGCGTCATAAAACGCTTCGCCTGTCATAAAACGATAGAAAACACTGGCAATCGGCGATCTCCAATCATAAACATACATCTCTTGATAGCTGTTTTTTCGTAGAGAAGAACGTCCAATGTATATTTTTTCAAATTCGTCCTCATCATCAAATTTAAAATCAATTCGGGCAAAATAGGGCGATTTTATCATCTTTTCTAACAGAAGTATTTTATGTTCTTCTTCTTCATAATCTATAATTTTGTCTGTAACAGGATTGATATATTGGCTTAATTCAACAAGTGCCTCGAAACCGTCTGATGTGTACAGTGATGTAATGCCGTGTTCTGTATTTTCACGCACATCTTTTTTGGCTTCGATAATTTCTGATTTTTTTTTGTCTGCCGCTTCTTTTGCCTGCTTTAATTGTTCCTCGGCTAAAGAGATTGTTTGTGCTAATCTTTTTTCTTCAAACGCTTTTTCTGTCTGATTATTCCCCATAATGATTATGACCTCCTTGAAAAATGAAAGAAAGTTTTACTGAAACATTGCTAGGCTAGTTTAGCATGTGTCAGCTTATATAAACAGTCTTGTATTCATAAAATTTGTATGGTATTATTACAGTGGGAGGAATTATGTTAGATATTTGATTTCTGCAAGCATATCAATTCTAATACGGGTAATTTAAACAATAAACAAATTGGGACAAAGAGTTATACCATTATGTCCCAATTTGTTATTACTCCATATCTTCAGCAGACAGAAACACAAGCCCGGCAAATTCTTCCTCAATCAGTTTCTTCAACTTTTCCGCTGTGCTCTATGCAGGTTCCCTTATCTCCATTCCAACCTATAATCTCTTTCTGTAAAAGCAAATCTTGTTCTGTGAAAAAATGATTTGGATTCCGTAGTAGTCGGCATTGTGCGTAATGTGTATAACTGGCTGTATCATGGAATTGTGGGTAACTCTGTTTGCAGGACGTGGGAAAGCTGCACTTTAGCTTTTCCATGTGCTGTGAATAGAGTTATCCATGATTCCATAGCCAGTTATGCACATTTCCATAATGCTTGTCTTTTGGTCTTTATCAAAATGAGCATATTGGTTATTAAGAAAAGCCCTGCATATTATCATATACAGAGCCATTCTAATCTTTTTACCCTCTACATAGAGCGTTTTCTTTCTGCAAAATTCATTTTACAGAATGATACCCGCTTTTTTTGCAAAATAGCCTTTTCTCCCGGTAAGTTCCGACTGTTTTTCCTTTGGCAGATTATTGAATAAATCCTCATAAAGAATATCGTCTAACTGCATTTCCCTAGCAAGTAAAAACACATTTAGACTAAGCCATTCCTCCCAAAGCCCTTCAAATAAACTATGGCTGTCTGTATAGGTGTCAAGTTCTTCAAAGCCATATGACGGTGTATAGCACTGCAATTTAACAAAACCGTACCTACCAACATCAACCACTAAAATATCTTCATCTTCCATTTCGTACAGTTCCGCAAACGCACCAATTACTTTGTAGCACATTTCCCGTTCTTTCTCTGTGATATATACTGTTTTTTCCATGCTCATTTACCTCTATCCTTTCAAATCGTGGAATACGGTTTTCAGTTTTCTTCTACTTCTAAACCACATATTTGAAATGCCACATACGCCATTTTATACGGAATAGAGGTTGGCTGTCTGCATTTATCGGTGTGTTACTTTATGGCACATGAGCATTGGAGCCCGGGTTATCCGAGCCGTAGCCCTCCAGCAGATTAACCACGCCCCACACGCCAAGGCCAGCACCGAGAGCAATAACGAGGGTCTGTAAAGTGTCGATTGCAGATGAGAAAAATGCCATATAAGCCTCCATTTCTCCGGGATTTTCCCGGTAACAAAAAAGCCGCCCATGCAGGCGGCAGGTTACAAACTTCGGGACACTTTGTCTCGAAGCATTTATGCAAAGGCGTCTGGATCGTCGATGTCATCATAGTTGAGGATGTCCTCGTCCTCTTCCGTGAGTGCATCGTCCGGCACAGTCACCTCATACATCGTACACGCCTCGTTCAGACCGGGCCGCCTGCGGCGGTTAATGAGCCTGTCGAGGTCAAAAGCGTTTTTCTGTTTATCGGCCTCCGCCGTATAGCGGTAGTTCGGATGCCGTTTCAGATCATACTTGGGAGAGAAGAACGGGGGCAGGCCCCGAAGCTGCAAAATACATTTATCTCCCGGCATGGTTGCAAGTTCGGCTGGGGTCATCAGTTCCCGGCCCAGCCGCTGGGTATTTTGACTGTAGCTTTCCGACTGACCACGGGAGCGGCTGTCGGTCTGCATACTGATTGTGGCTTTTCCCAGCCAGTTCTCGGATATTTCCTTGATGGTGCTGGCTTCGCGGCCACCAAGGAACACCACGCTGTCCATGTTGCCGAGGATTGTCTCGGCGTGCTTATCGTAAATGGCCTTGCACTGTGCCAACTGCTGATACAGCAGGCAAAGACTCACCTCGCGGGAGCGGATAACCGCGACCAGCTTTTCGAGCTGGGGCACCTGTCCCGTGTTGGCTGCCTCGTCCCACAGCACCCGTACATGGTGCGGCAGGCGGCCACCGTGAACATTGTCCGCCCGTTCACACAGGAGGTTGAACATCTGCGAAAATGCAAGTGCCACTAAAAAGTTGTAGGTCTGCGTGGTATCGGAAATGATGAAGAATACCGCCGTTTTCCGATCTCCGATGCGGTCAAGCTCCAATTCGTCATAGGCCATGACTTCACGAAGCTGCGGGATGTCAAAGGGAGCCAGCCGCGCACCGCAGGAAATTAAAATGCTTTTTGCCGTCTTGCCAGAGACAAATTGTCAAGGACTTTTTCATCAAATTCACAAAAAATCCACAAAAAAGGTGCCAGAAGCACCGTATGGCTCCTGACACCTCGTTTGATAGATTACATTTTTCCGTTCAGCAGGTCTTTGCAGAGATACGCATAGTCTGGCAGCTGGTTGATATATGGCTCCCAGCGCCGCTTGATTTCGGCCAATTCCAGCGGATCGGCTGCTTCCAGCGCGTGATCGTTGCCCGTCATATATAGAACATCCGAAGCTACATCGTCCAAACACCTGCCGCAGAGATCGGCGGCTGATTCGATTCTGATACCGGTATCCACATAGACTGGATTTACGCCAATCGTCAGCCAGACATAGCCCACCTTGTCCGACCAGAGCAGTTCAAAATCAGGGCTTTGCCGCAGATGTTCCGCAAAGACTTCCTTTACTCGCTCAATTTCATGTTTCTCTTTTTCTGTGTAAAGCATTTTCGTGTCCTCCTTGACAAAAATTTTGGTGCGTACCATCATCAGTTTAGCACAAGACGGCTTCGTTTATCAGTCTGTCACATCTGCTGAATTTCATTTTTGAGCATACGCTTGATTTTATCGCTCATGGTTTCTGTGCTGGTATTGCTGAAATGGACATGAACCTTGTAGGTTGTCTTTCCGATTTTCTTTACCATCGCCGGCGTGTTTTCCGGCGCTCTGGACGCAGTAGCGGCGTCTGCCGACTGCATAGTACGGGGTTCTTTGTTCATGGCGCTCCTTTCTCCGAACGGGTCTGTGCCGCTCGGTAAAAAATCAATCGTGCTTACTGTTTACAATGTCTTTTGCTGCCTGTCGGGTAGCACCGGCATTTTCTTCCCGGAAATTCTTCCCGTCAAAGAGAATCGGCGCACACCGTTCCAGAATACGGTCATAGATACGGGCGTGGGCCAGGTCGGGCGGGTTCTTGAGTTCGGCCAGCTTCAGGTTGGTGGTGATTATCATGGGTCTGCGGCTGCGGTAGCGGCTGTCAATGACAAAAAACATCTGCTCCATCGCATACTCGGTACTGCGCTCCACACCCAAATCGTCAATGATAAGCAGGTCGTACTCGTCAAAGCTGGCGATAAAGTCGGCCCTGTCCTCAGAGAACATCCCCGTCAGGCGGTTCAGGATGGTGGGAAAGTTCGTCATCAGCACCGGCACATCCCGGTCAAGCAGGGCGTTGGCGATACAACCGGCGAAAAAGGACTTGCCGGTTCCCACATCCCCAAACAACAGCAGGCCGGTGTTGTTCCTGTATGCCTCCTTCCAGTTCTCCACATAGGCGCGGGCCTTGCCCATCAGGGGATTTTGGCCGTTGTCATTGGAAAATGTGTAGTCGTACAGATAACGGTCTTGCAAGCCCTGTGCCTTTCGGCGTTTGATACGCTCCATGCGGCGCTGCCGTTCTTCAGCAGTCTTGCGCTGTTCCTCGGCCTCCCGCTGGCACTGGCAGATGCAGCGCGGCATAAAGTAGCCGGATTTCCCGAAGCATGGCACAACGGTCTGCCTCTGGCCGCCGCATTTCTTACAGTGAATGAGCCCGTCTGCCGGGTCTATGTACTCGTCCCCGGCCAGTTCCATACCGACGGCTGCCTTGTCGATCAGCGCCCGGATTTCTGCGGTAATCTCAATCATACAGTTTCATCCTCCTTTACGCTGTAATCCCGGTTGCGGGTGGGCGGGGCCGCCTTTTTCGCGTCCTCACTGGCCCAGCGCCGGATGGTCGCTGCATGGCTCTGATAACGCTTGCCGGTAGAAGCCATGTACTCGGACAGCTTTTCGATGTACTGGCCCCATACAGTGGGAAAGCTGGCCTGCAAGTCTGCCAGTTCTTCATCCGTCAGGAAAACATTCTGGTAACGGCCATAGGTGTGGGCGGGGTGTCCCTTCTCTATCTCTCTCTTTATCTCTATCTCTTTCTCTAACTCTATCTCTATCTCTATCTCTGGTGGATGAATGTCGGACAAATGTCCGCCGTTTGTCCGAGGCGCAGAAAGAGCCTTGTTTTGGAGTCTTGCAGCCCGCTTTCGCTCGGCCTCGGTAGAGGACTGGCCGATTAAAAGTTCGATGTTGCTCATGTAGAATGTGCCGCTGTCCAGCACTTCCACAAGACCCAGCTTCAAAAAGATCTGCAAGGCTCTCTCCACAGTGCCGATCTGCTGGCGGGTAATGGTGGCGATCATCTGCGCCGTGTAAGGAATGTCCTCGTCAAGTTGAAGCCGTCCGCCATGTTTCAGCGATTTCAGATACAGCTTGAGCAGAATGTTGGAATACAGCACACCATCCTGCATACTTTCCAGCAGCACGATGGAATCATCGTCAAAATAGTTTTCTTTGAGTTTCAGGTAATAATATTTTCGGTTGTCTGACATAGGGTTCCTCCTTGGGGTTTCTCTTGGGATTCTGTACGCATTTTATGGCCGTTTTAGGGGTCGGAGGATAAATCTATCAGCCTGCCTTTGACACCATCGAAAAAAGCCTTGATTTACAAGGGTTTTTCAGCCCCTAAAGCGTGACATTTCTCCCGTTGTTTCCGCTTGCGCTTTGCGGCGTTGATCCGCTTCATGCGAGTGGAACATTCCGGGCAGTATTTGGCCCTGTTAGAACCGGGGGTAAACAGCGCCCCGCATACGGCGCATTTCTTCGCATTCAGCCGGTGGAACAGCGCCGTTTCCAGTTCCTTATCCTGCGGCAATACCGCCGTCCGAAACCACCTGCACAACAGGGAGTAGGAAATAGACTGGACACAGACACATTCCTCCCCATCGTCCAGGGCGATACAATTTCCGTCGATGTAGTTGCAGCACTCATGCACCAGCCTCCGCGCTCTGCGGTACTGGCGGTAATCCATGACGGGGATAGGTTCAGTCTTGTCGTTCTTCATAAATGATTTCTCTCACAAAGCAGGTAACCTCCTTGAATGAATTTATTATTAAATATTCGTGCAAAGTATTGTTTTCTTCGTGCAAAAGGCATATACTATAATTGCCAGCAGAAAGGGGTTGATCGTATGGCTGGAAATACCACAAACATCAGTATCCGCATGGACGCAGATTTGAAAGCGCAGGCGGACGCACTGTTTACTGAACTTGGCATGAACCTGACTACGGCGTTTAACATCTTTGTGCGCCAGTCGCTTCGTGAAGGCGGCATTCCCTTTGAAGTAAGGCTGGAACAGCCGAACAAAGAAACGGTTGCTGCCATGCTGGAAGCGGAAAGGATTGCAAAAGACCCGTCTGTAAAGGGCTATAATGACCTTGACGAGTTGTTTGCTGACCTGAAAAGATGAAAGAAACCAAATATACCGTCAAGTACACGACCAGTTTCAAAAAGGACTACAAACGAGCCATCAAGCGTGGCTTGAAGATCGAGCTGCTGGAGCAGGTCGTAGCGTTGCTGGCAATGGGCGAACCGCTGCCAGATAAAAACCGTGACCATGACCTGTCCGGCGATTGGGCAGGCCATCGGGAATGTCATATTCTCCCGGACTGGCTGCTCATTTACCGTATCGAGGATGATGTGCTGGTGCTGACGCTGGCCCGCACCGGCACACACAGCGACTTGTTCGGCAAATAAACAGTCTGCCGCCGTATGGGGAAACCTGTACGGCGGTTTTTCTGTGTGCAAAAGTATGTCGTGAAACGCGGTAGCCCTTACCGCTCCGGCTCCCGGTCGTGAGACTTGTCCTGTTCCTGTCTGGACAGCTGCTCGGCGGTTTTGCGGAGCCGTTCCACTGCTTTCAAATCCTCCCGCATGGATTTCATGGCAAGCGTGTCCGTCTGCTTTCCAGCGGCCAGCTGGTCAATTTCCCGCTGCCATGCCTTTGGGGTGATTGCCTCGCCGCTGTCTTTCAGTTCTTTCAGATACCGGGTCGCTGCGTCATACAGAATCAGTTCCCGGCTGTGGCGCTGTTCAAACTGTTCCCGTTTTTCCGGCTTTACTTTGGCAAGCTGCTTGTGGATGGACTTGTACTGGTTGTACTGTTCCCACATCTCCCCGCGCTCGGTAAGGGTGGCGATCCGGCGCTCGGCCTTGACGATTTTTCCCCGCAGGTCATAGTAGCGGGTGTTCATATCTGCTATTTTTTCATGGAGCTGCTGCATGGACTGGATGCCGTTTGCCTGCAAAAAGCTGAACAGGGCGGCGCTCTCCTGCAAAGCTCGGATTTTGCCGGTGCGGGTGTCAGGCTGCTTGAGCTGCTGTTGGGCCTCCCACAAGTCAATCATGCTGGGCTGCTGGCCCTCCGGCTTTTCGGCTTCGGCCTTAGACCAGTTGTAAAGGCGGGTAATGCGGGCCTTGATTTCCTTGAGCAGCTTGTTGTCGGCGGCGATCTGCCGGTTTACTTCGCTCTTGTCGGTGCGGATGCCGCGCTTTTCCATTTGGCTGGCGGCTGGCCCCAGATGGACAGAGGGAATCTTATCAATGCCCTGCCGCTTGTAGCTGCGATGGTCAATGCGTTCCGGTCTGCCGGCAGATTCCAGCGCCCGATTGGTGTAGGCCGCCCACGCTGCCCGCCAAATCTCCACATTTCCTTTATCGTTCCAATCGGTTGTATCCTCACGATGATTTTTCCAGCCGCCTTTCCCATCCGGGATACGCTGTCCATTCTCGTCCAGATCGTATGCCTTGCGGCACTTTGCGCCCCACTGTCCATTTTCTTTCAAAGGCCGGAGCGTCAGCATGATATGGACATGAGGGTTGCCGGTTCCCTTGTCATGGATAGCAAAGTCGGCGCACATTCCTTTGTCTACAAAGTTGTCCTTCACATAGGCGCGCACAAGGGCAAGCTGCTGTTCACCGGACAGTTCACGGGGCAGGGCTGCTTCGATCTCGCGGGCAAGCTGGCTGTCCCTGGCTTTCTCGATCTGCTCCACACTGTTCCAAAGGGTGGAGCGGTCTGCAAATTCCGGCGGGGCGTGGGCGGGCAGCATGATCTCCGCATGGACAACGCCGCCCTTGCGGGTGTAATCGTGGGTAAGGCCGTCCCATTCATTCGTCAGCTTTGTTCCGCTGCGGTAGGCGGCTGCGGCAACAGCGGAACGGCCTGCGCTGCGCTTGATAATGCTGACGGGGATATGACAGAAATCTATGGGTGGCACCTCCTTTCGGTAAGGGGTATTCAGGCTCCGTGGAGCCGGACAGACGCGAAGCGGGTGTCTGGCTGCGCGGGGCGCACAAGGGGTTTGGGGAGTGTAGCGCCCCATCGCGCTCGGAGAGCGCAACAGCCCCCGGCAGGGCGCACGACACCGGCAACGGTGTATAAGTGCGCCCTTGTAAACAAGGGACTTACGGCTTGTCCCCGGATTTCGGCAGTTTTGCGGCCAGTTCTTCCGCCCCCGGAAGATGGGACAGGGCAATCAGGAACGCTTTGACCTCTACGCCGGGAAGGTCGGGGGCCAGAGGGAAAATGCCCTCCAAAACGGCCCCACGCTCAATCAGGCGGCGGGTGCGAACCCTGCGTTCTTCATTCCGCTGCTTGTTCTCCAAAATCTTCTTTCGGTTTTCAAGCTGCCGAATCTCCTTCAGGACTTTCTCCCGTTCTTCTTTTTGGGGGTGGGCTGTAATTTTTTCGTTCATGTCAGGCACCTCTTTTCTTTGGAAATACTCATAGATTGACCGTCCATTTCTGTCGAGCAAAGTACCGGCGCAGCCTCCGCAGTGCGGCATGGATGGATTTTCCCGCCTGTGATGGCGTGATACCCTCCATTGCGGCAATATCTTTCACTTTCATATCCAGAATATAGCGGGCGTGAACACGGCGAGCCTGCATAGGCGGCAGGGAGGAAATGGCTTCATACAATCGCCGTATCAGTTCTTCGTATTCGGCTAATTCTTCTTTTTCTATCAGGTAGTCCTCCGGCGATGGTTGCGCCCAGCCGATGGCGGCATTTTCGATTCCATCGTTACAATCGAGGGAATAAAACGCCTTATACCGGAACATCCTGCGATCTCTGGTGGCCTCGGCTCTCTTGTCCAGAAGAAACGTTTCGACGATCTCATCGGACACCTCCACAAAAATGTCCTCTTTGCAAAATGGATAATATTGTTTGAGATTGATGGTCTGCATAGGCACGCCCTCACTCTGTTTGAAAAAGGTCATCATAGCAGCGGCGCATATTCCGCAGCCCCCGGTGGATGGCAACGCTGACCTTGCTGCTGTGGACGCCCTCTATCCGAGAGATTTCCGGCTGCTTGATACCAGCAATGTAGTAGGCGTGAACACGGCGGGCCTGTGTCGGAGTGGCATGAGCCAGAGCCACCGGCAGAGCTGCAATCAGGTATAGGCGGGTGGTCATTTCTTCTCGTTCCAGCAAAATATCTTCCGGCGATCTGCTGTGTTCCAGTGCGTAATTTTCCAGCCAGCTGTATGCGTCCAGAGAGTAGTAGGCGCGGTGGTAGACTTTCCGGCGCTCATAGTTCTCCATCTCCCGCTGGGCCTGATACATCGCTGCCCATACCTCGTCCGTAACATCCACAAACTCGTCATGCCGGTAGTGGGGATACATCCACCGCAGATTGATTGTTTTCATAGGCTTACCTCCTGAAAATCGGAGAGGCGGACAGCTCGTCCGCTGTCCGCCCCTCGCTGAGATAAGGGAAATAATCCCTTTCACTTGGTAGCCAGAAAACAGGTCATTCGTTAAGCCTGTTCTCAAAGAAATTTATAAATTTTTTTCTGACCGCCTCCACACTTTGATAAACAGCCACTTTGGAGCAGCCGCACAGCACACCGATCTCTGCAAGGCTCAGCCCGTCAAGCGCATAGAGCAGGAACCGGCGGCGCTGGGCCTCGGTACAGGTGTCCAGAACAGCCATCAGCTCATGCAGCGTTTCCATGCGGCAAAGGTATTCCTCCGGCGTTTCGCCGTAGACCCCTACACCCTCGGTGGTAATGATGTACTCGTCAAACTCCCGGCCATCCCAATGCCGCCGCTGTTCATGGAACAGATTCTCCGTTTTATGATCGGCCTGGTCAAGAAATTCATAGACTTCCAGCGTGACCTCCACGGCCACAGCTTGTCCGTTATAATTGATGGTAACTTCCATCTGCCTTTCCTCCATTCAGATTTTTTGGGTAAATCTGCATGGGGCGGCGGGGAGCGGCACCGGGGATAAAGTTCGGGCCATGCTGACCCGATGTTCCGGCTCCACAGGGACAAAAAAGCGCCCGGACGGCATAAAGCCATACGAGCGTAATAGAGTATATTTTGCTGTTTAGTTACATGGTATAGTGCATACTTCTGACCGCATTGCTCCGCTGCTGGGAACAGGCTTTTTTTAGCTGGTGCAGGTCATGGGTACTGTGAAAAAAGGCAAGCATAGACACGGCGGCAATCCTCCTATATGCCGCCGTGGATTTACACGGTGTTAGGGTCGTCGTAGACTTGCCGATAGGCAAAAAGAAGCGGCGGCTCTGAAAATCAAAGCCGCCGTAATTTAGAAATGGCGCGTGAAAATACCTCTGCTTTGCGACGGCTTTTTTTCTTTTGCCGTCGTCCGGCAGATTATTTCTTTATGAGTAAGGGCGAAAAATCAATCGTAATCATAAAATTATGGTCATGTATTTCAATTATTGGATTTGTACAATTCATCATAAGTAATAGCTTTTTCACAATGTAAAGTCCTTGTCCAGACGTACCATTACTTCTTGAAACATCTGCTACATAAAAGCGTTCCAACAGTTTTGAATATTCTTCTGTAGGAATAGATGCAACAGGATTTTTAATACAGAGTTGTACAGAATCTGCGATATTAATTAGTTGAATTACAACATTATTTGTAGTGGATGTTACCGCATTGAATATAAGATTTTGTATAATGCGAATACACGCCTTTCTGTCAGCATTAAGATAGATGTCCATATTAGGTATTTCTATTTGGGGTTCAATTCCATTAACGCTGAAAATCGAATAATTGTCTAGCAGGATTTCAGTAAGCAATGAGCATAGCTCAACCTTTTCATAGTAAAATGGATATTGTCCTGCTTCTAAAAGAGAGATTTGATAAAAGTCATCTATGAGACGTTCTAATCTCAATGCTTTTCCGGATAATGCTGAAATATATTCCGCTCTTTTTTCATCAGGCGCACTTGATAGAAGTTGCAAATATCCGCGAATGGAAGTTAGTGGTGTCCGTAAATCATGAGAAAGGCAAGAAATATTCTCTTTTAATTCATTCTCCTTTTTTTGAATTTCGCCCAGATAAATATTATCTTTTGATACAATCTGATTTATGATTTCAACCAAATGCTCTAACCGCCTATCAGATAAAGACACTGTAACTAACTTTTTCGTTTTTCTATTCAGAATAGCATTTAGTTGGACGATTACTTTATATATCTGTATTTTCCAGTTAATTAAAGAAATTGAAAGGATAATGACCAATGCTATCAGAACAAGAAACATAATCGCCCAACCCATATTCTACCTCCCTTTTACTTGATTTCTTTTCTAATCATAATAAGACCGCCAACAATCAAAAGAGAAATGCACCCTATGAAATAGAATGGTAAATGCTCAATAATACCCATTGTGCGACAAGAGCTGAAATTCATCCAATAGTACATAGGATTTCCATATACAAAAAATTTTAAGGGTATTGAAACCGTCTCCATATCACTCCATAGCATTAAGTAAACAGACGCTCCACTGAATACATATAAGCAGCAAATCCCTGTTACAATCCCTGTATTTTGAATAACGACACATAAAAAAATAGAAATGCTTTCTAATGCTAATAAAACCGTTCCGCAAGCAAGAGCCCATCCCAAAAGGTTTATTACTTCACTCGCAGTTGGAATGTAACCGGATTGTATGATTTCAATAACGAAAAATGTAGCTACAAAAATCAGATACGTTATCAGAGACACCACCAATATTGTAATCGCTTTGGTGTAGTAGAGAATAGTTCGTTTAGTGCCGTATGCAACAGATAATTTGATTGTACCCGTATTATATTCTTTTGTAAAAAATATGGTTGCAAATAAAATGCCAATAATCCAGAAAAAGGCTGTATATGCAAGAGATGAGCGGGCAACAGTTTGAAACGTTGGTATTTCACTAGATAGATAACACTTAGCTTGAAATCCGATTACACTTTCTGTTCCATCTCCGGCTCCAAAAAAAGTCATGTCACCAAGTGCAAAAGAGACCATTATAACCGCCGCACATACGCCTAATATAGTTATCAATATCTTTGAGTGACGCAATTTATAAAATTCAGCTTTAAAATGGTTAATCATTTTGGCACCCTCCTATCAAATTAGTGTAATAAGTTTCAAGACTATCTCCAGATTGTGCTAACTGATAAATCGTAATGTTATTTGCACTTAGCAACGCTGATACTTTTCCGGCATTTTCAACATAATCATATAGATGAATACTTTTGTCTGGCATAACAGAAAAATTTGAAGTATTCAGTTTGCTTTCCAATAAAACACTAGCAGCAGCTACATCATTCACTTGCAACAACAGATGCTTTTTGCAGCGTTTGTCTAACTCTGTAGCGGTAATTTCCTGTAAAAGTTTCCCCTCATGTAAGATACCATATCTATTTGCTAATTGATGAAGTTCCGTGAGAATGTGACTTGAAATCAAAATAGTGATTCCACGTTCTTTATTTAGTCTTTTGAGTAAGTTTCTTAATTCGATAATTCCAGTAGGGTCTAGTCCGTTAATTGGTTCATCTAGTACGAGAAATTCAGGATTCCCAAGCAAAGCGATTGCGAGAGCTAGTCTCTGCCGCATACCCAAAGAGAAATCTTTTGCTTTTTTCTTTCCGGTATCTTTCAAACCAACTAATGCTAAAGCATTATCAATGCAACCTTTTCCTGGAATACCGCGTTGCAAAC
Organism: Blautia sp. AF19-13LB; assembly: GCF_003479105.1. Classification (NCBI taxonomy): domain Bacteria; kingdom Bacillati; phylum Bacillota; class Clostridia; order Lachnospirales; family Lachnospiraceae; genus Blautia; species Blautia sp. AF19-13LB. The sequence continues at coordinate 3,110 of NZ_QUGO01000027.1, read as the reverse complement.
GTTGTACCTCCAAATTTTCATAGGCTGTCATATCAAGATAAAGAGAAGGGCTCTCAATAATACAGCCAATGCGCTCACGCTGCTTTGCAAGTTTCTTATTGCTTTCACCGAATAAAGCAATTTTGCCAGTAGTAGGTTCTGCCAGTCCGGTTAGTAAACGAATCATTGTTGTTTTACCGGCACCGTTTTCTCCGATAAACCCATAAATATCTCCTTGCATTACAGACATAGATACTTGATTTAGGGCTAGTGTATTGCGATACTTTTTTGTGATGTTGATAGCTTCAAAAACTGTTACGTTCATTTTTTCACAGCTCCTTTCTTGTTATTTAGTATCGCAGACAATTCCTTGAATAATCTAAAGGTAAAGCTAAAGATTATCTAAAGCTCACTTTGCAAATCGGTAACCCAAGCCCCATATGGTCTTAATTCGGCAGCCTTCGCCCTTTAATTTTTTTCGTAAGTTACTTATATGTGTGTTAATGACATCATTATCCCTTGCAAATGGTTCTTGCCAAATACTTTCATAAAGATTTTGCTTAGAAAAAACTTTATCAGGATATTTCGCCAGTAGTTCTACAAGTTGATACTCTTTTGCTGTAAGCACAATAATTTCGTCTGCAACAGTAACTATCTTTGAAGATGTATTAATGGAAAGTTCTCCAAAGGTCAAACAAAGATTGGGAGTATCTTTTTGACTTCTTAGCAAATTGCGTTCAATTCGCGCTAGTAATTCGTCCAAATCAAACGGCTTTGTTAAATAGTCATCAGCACCCAAGCGTAGCAGTTCGACTTTGTTGAATGTTAAACTTTTTGCAGAAACAACAATTACAGGTACGTCTGAAAATTTTCTGATATTTCTAATTAACTCATCTCCACTGATAAAAGGAAGCATTAAATCTAAAATAATTAAATCTGGGGATAATTCTTTTATACGTTCAATCGCATTTGCACCAGTAAGTGTGAAGAAGACTTGATAATTGTACTTTTCCAGATGGTCTTTTATCATAACGCAAATTTCTTTATCATCTTCGATAATTAAAACATTATTCATGTTGAAACTCCTTTCTGCGTCTATCAGTCGGCTTTTCCGCGTCCTTTGGGATCAGCCAAACACCAGCCATATTCACAGCGCCAGGGATACGCCCACCAGCGCAATAATAATTTGCACTACGAGGTGTCACGCCCCACTTTTCGGCGGCCTCTTTCAATGTCATATAGTCCATTTCGCACCTCCACAGAGTACATTATAGTTCTCTTTTTCGAACAATGCAAGAAACGGGATATGAATTATAAACTTCAACTAACCTGCATACAGTGACATTCCACAGGCGAAGTATGAATTATACAATGTAACAGGGTGATATTATATGGCGAAAGTTGAAGATTGTCCCGGTTTTGAAACCTTCGGCGCAGATGTCAAAGCCGCACGAGAGGCAAAGCGTCTGGCACGAAAAACATTGGCGGAAATGGTTGGGATTGAATGGCGGTATCTTGCCAACATTGAGAATCAAGGTGCAATTCCGAGCCTGCCTGTGATGATCCAATTGATTAAGATCTGCGGACTTCCCGTGGAACGGTATTTTAACCCGGAGATCATGCGGGAAGAAAGCGAACAGCGGCAACGGGTCAGCCACAAGCTGAAACTCTGCCCTGAAGAATACCTGCCGATTATCGAAGGTGCCATAGACGGGGCGCTCAAAATGGAACAGACTGCGAAGCAGAAGGAGGACGCATAATCGCGGCCTCCTTCTGGCATTTCTATATCAAGGTTCCCGGCACTTTTCCAAAAGTTCCTGACACCTCTGCTGGATTTCTCTGGTTTCTGTCACAGTCAGTTCACGCTCGTTTCCGGTAATTTTATCTTCCAGAAAGTTGGCGTATGTACCCAGCAAAGCGTTCCGTAAATCCTCTGGGGTTTTCTGTATCTCGGCGCTATACCAGTCATTCCGGTGGGGTTCCCATGCCATCAATGTATAACCGTGGCTGGTCTGAACCACCTCATACAGAGGGTCATCATCCAGATATGCCTGAAACACTTCCAGAACCTTTTCAAAGGTCAGCATTTCCCACACCTCCCATTCAGCTGCAAATCAGTTCCCTGAGTAAAATTTCCTCAATCTGTGCCGTTAATGTGTTCATCAGCCCCACCCAGCGCATGGGGTCACGGGCTTTCAGTTCCTCGGTGACGCCCGCCGCCTCCATCATGCGGGGCAGCATGGCGTCCATCCGCTCCCGCGCCGCCCGATCAATCTCCAACAGGTGCGGGTACAGCTTTTCGCTCAAAATCAAGCTGCTATAAAGGCCGGGCCGGTGTTCCTTCAGGTAGCGTTGCCGCATACGGCCATACTTGCCGATGGGGGCCTCCGGCTGCTCGGAAAGTTTCAGATCAGGGATGTAGTAATCTCCGCAGCGGGTGTAAGTCAATTCGCTCATGTTCATTCTCCTTTGCACTGTAATGGTTAAACTGTGGCACTGGCCGATACGGTGGCCTTGCGCGGCTCCTGCCTGGGTAACTGGCTGACGGTGGTAAAAATGCCCTTCTCCATGTCCTCGGCCCGGATTGTGGCCTTTGCTGCCTCCACCTGGGCCTTGCGTTTGGCGTTGTAGCGTTTTTCCCATTCCTTCTGCTTGCCGTTGGCCTTGCGGCGTAAGTAGTTCTGGTGAAGCCTGTCCTTGCGTTCCTCCTTCTTCCGCAGTTCTTCTTGTTCTTCCGGGGTCAGTGGAACCGGCTGCAAGGCGGGCGGGATATACCGGCCCACAAAATTGAAGTAGATTTCAACCTCCTGCGTAGTGTCCTGGCTGCCTTTTCGGGCGCGTTCGTGGACAAGGATTTTCTCTACAAACTCGTTGAGCATGGTGTTTGTCAGCGTGTCAAAATTCTCGTACTTATCAATCAGGGCTATAAATTTCTCCGCTGATTTCTGGCTCTGCTCATAGCCGGTAACAGCCTTTTCCAACTCCGCAATTTCAATCTCAAGTGCATCCTGCTCTTTGGCATACTGTGCATCAAGCGCCTTATATCGTGCATCCGGCAGCTTGCCGAGGGCGTTGTCCTCATAGATTTTGCAAATCAGTTTTTCCAGTTCTCCGGCTCTCTTTTGGGCAGC
>NZ_QUGO01000026.1:552-35211 GCF_003479105.1 Blautia sp. AF19-13LB | reverse complement strand
CACACCATTATCCCAGATTTTGGAGATGTCAGGAAGTTGACGGGTTATTCACCATTTACGAACAAGATGTATTCTAGCGGATTCGCGGTATGAAAAAAAGGACATATGGGATGTTTTCGGGGAAATTTTTCTTCTTTTTTAGGATTTCTTTTCTTTTTTTGAAAAAGTCATAGTCAGACATTGCGTCCATGAAAAAAAATGTGATATACTCACCGCAGTAGATGTCTGACCGCAAAATGAGCTATGCCAGACGCAAAACTGGTTTTGTGATTGCACCAAGGAAAGAGAGTCGAGAAAATATGACACTAGAAGAACTGATCAAAGAAGTTCCGGCACTTGCCCCCTATTTCGAGCATATGCCGGAAGAACTGCATAACCGTTACACGATCCGTGTCTACCCGCCGGGAACGATTATTCACCAGAAAGATTATAAACTGGAAAAGTTTGGCATCATCGCCAAAGGAGAGCACCGCGTCATCAATGAATTTCAGAATGGCAATGTTTTCATGATCGAAAAGAACGAACCGATCGATTTTGTCGGAGAAGTGACGATCCTGGCCGGAATGGAAAAGACTTCGGTTACAATCGAAACACTGACCGAGACAACCGTTGTCTATTTTCCCCGGAAAGACTTCGAGGACTGGATTGTCAAAGATATTCAGCTTCTGCGGCTGGTCGCCCACAAAATTGCATACAAGCTGTACCGCTCCTCCTATAACCGCGGCGCACGACTCTTCTATCCGCCAAACTTCCTGCTGCTCGACTACATTCTAAAACAGGCGGCGCACCTTGGCATCGAGCGAAAAAAAGAAATCATAATTCAGAAAACGCGGCAGGAGCTCTACGAAGAATGCGGTATTACCGTAAAAACGCTGGGACGAACGATCAGCAAACTAAAAGAGGATGGCGTGATTTCCCTGAAAAAAGGGAAAATCGCCATGACGCTGGAGCAGTATCATCTGGCGCAGAATACGATTCATCACTATGTTAATTATTAAAGCGTGCTGGAAAAATATTTCTCATTACGTTCTCCACTATTTCTTTAGATTAAGAAAGACCCTGCATACGCAGAGCCTTTCTTACATTTTCTTTCGAGGACTAACCCTTGATACAAAAATATGTCAATCCCAAATGCATTACTTCAGAAAGAGTTGACATATTTTATCTGGCATAGCACATGTGACTGCATCCATTTGGAAAAAGCTCTGCTTTCATCGCTCGGATATATTCTTCTTCCGTAGAAGAATCCTCCAGAATCTCCAGCGTGCGGCGCAGATTTCGGATATCACGCTCCATAAAATCGGTATAATTTCCCCGGCCTACCAGCTTCAGATGAGTGATTCCGGCATCGGAAAGCTGTTTTAATGTACACAGGCCGCAGCCGGTTGCGCCGCAGAGATAGCCATCATCTGATATTGGATCCGTCGTTTCCGATGCAGCATCATTTTCTAATGCCAAATCCCTTTCTAATTCAGGATCATTTTTCAATACAGAATCCTCTTTCGGAACTGAAACTCTCTTGTCCGGCGCTATATCCTTTTCCAAAAAGTTTTCTGAAAAACATCTGTTGGCACATGACACCGGTTTTCTCCAGTAAGGAACCCGGCAAAGATATCCCATTTCATCGCAGTGCAGGGAATTGCAGAAAGCACCACTGAACTGGCACAGTTCATTCAAAGCAAATGCCTCGAACTCCGTTGGATAAGTCCATTCTTTTCGAGCGGCTTCTTTCTGCGCAGTTATATGCCGAATCACTGCACGCATTTCCGAGATCGTATTTTTGCGCTGGAAAATGATCCTCTTCGGGTATTCTTTCGCAAAAACCTCTGTCATCGCAGAATTCACCGTTCCCAAATCCCCACTCAGATGCACCTCACAGTCGATCTTTTCTTTTCGCAGGTACACAAGCAGCGCGGGATCCGCAAGAATATAACTGTCAAACCCTATGCTGCGGCACTGTTGGATGATCTGCGTAATTTCTTCATACTGCTCCGGCCGGTAATACAGTGAATTAAACGTCAAATGCACCGGCTTCTGATATTTCTGCACCATATTAGCCAGAATTTCCAGTTCACTGAACGATCCGATTTGTACATTATAGTTTAAGACCTCTCTCCGATTCAGCGGCAGAACCGTTCCGTATTTTTCTGACCAGGAAAATGGAACGTAACCGCAGAACAGCTCGTCTGCACCGGCGCGGACGTAACGGGGATAGTCATCAATGGAGCCGAGGCCTGATGTGATTTTCATAAGTTAAATCCTTTCGCTTGCGCCTCATTCAAATTCAATCTCTTCCTCCGCCTTAGCATACAAATCCAGCTGATTTTCAATATCAAGTCTCTGAACCAGCCAACCTCTTGCAAGACACATCTTCACAAAATCGTCTATACGATTTACTCCATTCATCTCTCTGAATAACTGAGAAATTTTGCAGCAAAAACTTTCTCCAATAAGGATTCATACGAATTTTCTTTTGTAATCCAACACCATCCAAAATGGTATAGAAAAGATTCTCATCTCCAGATAACTTTGCCATGTATGCAATGAGTCTACTGTGTTTATCGTTCTTAATATACGACAGTTCCTCTTCCATTCCTTCAACATCAAAAAATGGATATAAAAGTTTATATGGGACATAGTCTGTCAATCTAGTTTTATCTCTTTTTAATTCCTTTTCACATTCACTTATAGCTTGCTTTAATTCTTCTTTTGACGGATTCTGAGATAAATCTGACACAGTATTGTTTAATGTGTTAATGGCATGTTCCAGAAAATTTGCTGCATTTCCATTAACTGTCGGACCAAGTCGAAGATGATAATGCGTCACTGTATGCCAAGCTTCACAGATCATCTCATCTATTACATTCTCAAATGAAAGATCTTCTTCTGATGTCTTCGTTAGGTTTAATATTGCTTCAAACCAGTAAAATTTATAGCTTTGTGCTTTATTATTAAACATACGGGCAAACTTGTCTGTATCCAAATTATTCTCATATACTAAGTCTAGATGCAATTTATGATCCATATTGCCCCTTCTTTCCTAACTCTTTATTTGCTTTGCAATTTCCAATAGTGCCTTGAAATTATGAAGCGCATCTTCCTTATCAGTATTAGGCCCCCAGCTAATTCTTATAGAGCTTTCGATTTGTTCTGTTGCAATCCCCATTGCAACCAACACATAGCTCGGGGAATAGCTTTTTGATGTGCACGCTGACCCATTTGATACTCCACAAAACTGTTTTGTCGATATCATAAGAGCCTCCGATGACACTCCATCAATACATATATTCAATGTACTTGGGACACAATAGTTCTGTTCTCCATTAAAGTGATATTGTATGCCAGATTCATCAAGCACCGTTAACAGTTCATTTTTAAGATCTTGGGAATGTTTAATATTCCTTTGATATTCAGATTCAGCTATTTCACATGCCTTTCCACATCCCGCAACCAATGCAACAGGTAGTGTTCCCGGACGGATGCCTCGTTCCTGCTGCCCACCATATAAAATTGCTTTCACCGGAGGAAATTTGTATGATTTTTTTCGTAGTACCAGAACACCAACACCCTGCGGTCCCATCAATTTATGTGCGCTAAAAGAAAGCATGTCATATTTTATGCTTCTGATCTCTTCTACCAATTTTCCACAACTTTGCGTTGCGTCTATATGAAAAAGGATCCCTCTTTCTTGCAGTTTTTCGCCGATTTCTTTCACTGGCTGAATAATACCAGTTTCATTATTTACATGCATTACGCTTACAAGAAGAGTATTGTCTTTAACCTTTTCCAAAATCTTTTCTTCGCTCACTCGTCCTGTTAAATCAGGAGAAACAATGTCTACGTCAAATCCTTCCGACTCAAGATGCTTTACTGTCTCCAACACCGCCTTGTGCTCAATAGCAGTAGTAATAATATGCTTTCTGTTACTTTTTTCCGCATACTCTTTAAGTCCTTGAATTGCGATATTATTGCTTTCTGTCGCACCGCTAGTAAAAAAAATTTCATCCGGTTTAACCTGCAGCAGACTTGCAACTTGCTTCCTTGCATTTTCAACAATACTACGTGCATTCTCACCAAAATTATGTGTCCGACTATCAGCGTTACCCACACTATTTTTATACACTTCGACCATCAGATCCAAAACTCTTTCATCAATCGGAGCCGAGGCATTATAATCTAAGTACACACTCATATCTATTTCTCCTTTATTGCAAGTTTTGCCAAATCTTCCGCTTTTTTAATGAATCCTGTTCCACACAGATGCGCAATTCCTCTTTCTAAATTCAGATGAAAATATTTTGCCACAGTATCGTCATCGGTAGGAAGATTCATCTTAATGCACCAAGCTTTCACTAAAGCCTCATATATTTCATAATATTCTCCGCCAAATGTGAACCAAGACATTTCCAAATTACTATCAGCCACAATAGGAATATCTGTAGGCAATGTCTTCTCACTTAATGAATAGCAAAGAGCCCACCTACAAAGAATATTCCAATTTTTTATTCCCGTTTTCCCTTTTAATCGGGACAATTGATCTTTTGCCTGTTGTGACAGGCGTACTTGTTTCAGTATCATAATTTTGCTCCAATCAAATAACCTCTCTCGATAGAGGTGCTCTTTGAATTTTCATCATAGTTAAGTGTAAACTCATCCCCTATATTTTCTTTCATCAACTGATAATACCCTGCATCTATTTCTGAATCTGTTGATAAAATAATAGTCTGTTCTCCAGCATTTGGAAAATATGTTGTAATCAACGCTGTTCGATGTAATGAATCCAATCTTGACAATGGCGTATCAATTATTACCGGCAACTTTTTCTTTGAGCATAGTGCTAATGCCCAGAGAATCGAAATAACCATAAGTTGTTGCTCGCCTGCTGATAATGAGTCTTTCGGAACCTCCGCACCATTTTCAGATAAATACCTAAGATCTAAAGATTCCGGATCCATTACTATCGTTTGAATTAAATTTTTCTTATTGGCTAGTTTCAAATAGCAATCAGTAATTGTTGCAGCCAATATATTTGTTTTCCTCTTTTGCAACTCAATCCGGTATTTTTCAATAACATTCAATGCAATATTGGAATACTTTATAATTCTATCCGAACTATCTTTAAGTTCTGCAGTTGATAAATACGCTTCAACATACTTGCCAAATTCTGAGGTTGCAGTCATCACTCGTGAATTTGCTGCACCACGTCTTTGTTCCAGTTCAGCAATCTTTACCTGATCATCGATAATCGCCTGCTCTGCTGCTTTTATTTTCTTATGAATATTCTTCAGTTCTTTATCATTAATATCCAGCATTAAATAACTATCAAACTCACTGATTTGCTTCACTAATTTTTTCTTTTTCTTTATAATTATCTTCGTTTCATCCGCAGTATTCTTCAATACTCCTTCAACTAAATTATTAGTTTGAAATAGAGCTTGTTCCGATAAACCATACACTGTTTCGATCTGATTATCTTCTGTATGTTTTTTTACATATTCTATGAAATCTATTCCTGCTTTTTTATCTCCTAAATACTCTACAGCAAAATCCTCAAAAATATTATCCAACTGGAGCACCGCCTCTTGCATAATCGAGTCTGTATGCTCATCCGTCGCTTGCAACTTAATTTCAACCACTAAATCTTCAACCAGCAACATTGGCAATGCATCTGCCATCAATTCATGTAGTCTATCTTCTACGTTTGATAGTTCGGCCATTAAATCAGCTCTCTTTTTTAATGTTTCCTGTCTCTTTTCAACTGCATCTCCACCCTTCGCTGTATACAACTGATGTAATGCCTCTAACGAATCGTTATCCTTGATAAGCTTTTGATTCATTTTTTCTATTTCGGCATCAATAGTAGTTAGAGCTTCTATTGCCGATTCCTTTTCCTCACGCAATACCTGAATTTCCTCTACGGATTTTTTCTCACTTCCGATTTTGTCTACTTTTTTTAAGTTACGCAGAATATCATTACTCAACACGTCAAGAACTGATATACCAAGCATGGAGCGAATGGAATTTTTCAATTGTATATTCGTATTATCAACCGCTAACTCAGCTATTTTTTCTCCGTCAAAAAAGAAGAAACTAGATAAGGCACTTGGCAAAATATTCTCAACAAACATCGGCCAATTGTTGGTCAAGAATTCATTATACGTCCCATCCTTATATACAAGTATCTGCTCTTTAGTTCGTTTACTAACGGCATCCCACTCTCTTCTTACGATATAATTTTCTTTTATCTCGTTATTAATTTCAAATTCAAGTTCTACACTACAGGTTTGATCGTCTGATCCTCTATTAACAAAAGATCTTAAATATTGTATGTATGATCTCTGTTTACTTTCCGAATATGCAAAAGAATTAGAACCATATAATGCCAGTAGAACAGCCTCCAAAAAAGTTGTTTTACCCCTTCCATTCATACCGCCTATTAAAACCACCGGTTTGTTTCCTTCAAAAATAAATTCATTATCTCCGGCGTATACACCAAAATTATGTAATTGAAGCTTTTTTATTATCATAAGTTATTCTTCCTCGTCATCTTCAAATTCAGATTCAAGCGGTTGGTAATCCAAAAACTTCTCATTATATTTACCACCATGTTCTTTTCTACGACTCATCATGTCTGAATAAAATTGAGTTGCATCATCCTCATCTTTATAGAAAGTCTTGCTTATTGTATTATTAATGTCGTCAAGGATTCCTTTTCTCTGGTTTACTCCTGATGCTTTGTTCTCCAAATCTATTAACGTATACATCATTTCAAAAGCTAATTTTTCATCTGGATACATCTCTTGACAAACTCTTTGCAATATTTCCCATTCTTCATATTCAAAATTTTCATTATGAATCCACTTTGGATCTTCAAATTGCTTTCCCATTACACGCTCATATATTCTCGGTAATGCATCATCAAATTCATGTTTGTCGTTTACCCATATTCTGCGAATAGCCATTAGTTCTGGCATTCTAATAAGCTCAAGTTCACGAAATTCTTCAGGGCCATTTTCATTTATATCTTTCTGAATACTTAATAATCGTTCAAGCCATTGTTCTCTGAACTCTTTCTTATATGGTCCATGAAAAAGCTTTCCATAATTTCCCTGCAAGTTACCTTTCATTCGCCGAAAACTTCTTCTCTCTCGATCGCCATCTTCATTTCCAAATTCATTTCTAAACTCGAGAAGCGGAGTCATCCACTCTTTCTCTTGATCATTTGCTATCATTGCTTCCATAGATTTGTCTTTTTCGACCATTGTACACACCCAACATCCAAATCTACTTTTGCCACACGATGGAGCAGATTTGTCTACCTGCAAAGGACATTCATTATCAGCTGTAGCTCCTCGATACATGGTCATAAGATCCATATTAGAATAACCCCATGGATTTTTATACTGCATCAGGAATGCCCAAACATCATCATCTGTCCAATCTTCCATTGGAGAGAATACCAATTCGTTTGCAAGCGTTGGATTTGGACTCAACAATTCTCTAACTCTCTTTTTTTCAAGATTGGTCATGGTTCTATTTCGTCTTGAGCTTTCTTGCTTTCTTGTTCCAAGAACCAGAATCACTTCACCATGCTCAGCTATTTTATTCTTAATGAAGTCATTTACTGGCTGAATCTTCAATCGATCTGTACACCAACGATATTTCATTCTTGGATACGGATATCCTCTTCCTATCAAATTCACCCAAAAAGTATTATTGTAATCGGGGATCAATCGTTCTGGAACAAAAGGAAGCTTCTTTTTATCAGCTTCTATCCTCATATGTTCTAATGATTTCTCTACCCACTTTGATACCACCGGTGATTCCACCAATGTGTCTGTATTCATAATATGAATCGGCTTATTTCTTTCCTCTACTGGGAGTTTTTCCATTGCCATCCATACAAGCTGAACAGCTGCAGTACTATCCTTACCGCCGGAATAACCTATCATCCACGGGATATCATCTGCTAAATATAGATTCTGTATTGTGACGATCAATCCGTCTATTCGTTCTTTCGCAATTGCCATATTATTGTCCCTACTCTTCGATTATTTTTTTCAATGCCTCTTCTGCATTTAATTCTTCTTGTGATAATGGTATTCCTATCTGCTGTTTAATAACATTTGCAATTAGTAATGCTGCTTTTTTATTAGTAATAATACGTCCATTTTTACCAACCGCACGCATATACCATTGTCTTGCATTTCGGCTCCAATTTATTTTTTCGATATTAGCCATTGTTTTTTCCATTTCATTCTGATGTAAATATAAATAACTTCCAACCCTGCCAAACGCCTGAATTACAATGCTTTGCGTTGCAATAAAATTCTCTCTAAGATCGACTTTCGTAATTTCTCTGTTTTGTAATTCCTGCCACAATTTCATATGTTTTGCTACCAGTGTCCAGAAGTTCAAAAGGAAGTGCTCGCTTTCACTCACATCATTTCTACCCACAATACTCTTATTGGCTGTGTAAAAAGTATTTAATGTAAAAAGACTCGACGAATATTTTCCTAAAATATCCTTTTCTTTATCTGTATAGGTATTCAAAAATTCAATATTCCAAATAACATTTCTCGTAACAACAGCCATTTCATCCCTAGAGTCATACAATTCTGAAATAGAATTTGATGTCTTTACTGCATTTTTATTAAGATCAGTAAATATCTGCTGACTCCGTTTCAAACCCTGATCAGAATAAAAAACAATTGAAATGGTTTCTTCTTCAAGTGAAGAATCCTCTTCTAGCGCAGCTAAAATAGCTGATTTTCTGTGCTGTCCGTCATTTATTAAAAAATGGGCATCCATAGAAACTTCTAAAACACCTGCATCTGCATTTTGACTGCTAGGCTCATAAGAGAACATACCATCAATGGATGCTGCCAATGCCGAGAATACATAGGAATCCCTATTATCCAATATATATTTGCTGATAATTGGAATTCTGGCTTCATTTAACTTTCTTTGTGCTCGATACTCCGGCAACACAAATTCTTCTTCATCTACCGGAAACAATTTAGACAACATTTTTAATGGAACCATTGCTATATAATATTCCGTCCCGGCTTGAAGTCCTCTAACTACAGGAAATCTATATACAAAATCCATAACTCCTCCATAAAGCGAAAATAAGGATATACTTAGTAAGCGCTTTTTAATTCGATGACTTGCTCTAGCTTGAAATAACCTTCATAATTATAGCTAGGAAATGCAAGCATTTTACTCTCTAATCAATGCTGGAAATGCGAGCGTTTCACTTCACCTCTTATGAAGGAGCAACAGAATGAGAAAACCACGGATATCAGCGAAAGAACAATACCAATTGATCATGCAGTGCCGCCAGAGCGGTCTTTCTGATCACCAGTGGTGCTTGGAACACGATATCCACCCAGGAACTTTTTATAACTGGGTGCGGCGTCTGCGCCAGAATCCTGATCTTATTATTCCGGAGAAAACGGAACCTCAGAACAGATCAGTACCCAGGCAGGAAGTTGTAAAAGTAGAACTGACATCAGCGGAGCCGCCTTCGCTTTGTCAGGAAACATATCCAAGTCCCATTTGCGGAACTTCAGATGCTATGGAACTTTCTTTTCATGGCATTACTCTGCGGATTCCAAATGGGACGGATCCCCAGCTGCTTGTTCATCTGCTGTCTGCATGGAAGGAGCTTCCATGTTAGGTGATATCACAGCCGCCGATGAACTCTACATTATAACCGGTTACACCGATATGCGGAAATCAATCGACGGATTGTGTGCTATCGTTGAAAAGCAGCTCCATATGGATCCCCGCAGAAAAGCCTTGTATCTCTTTTGTGGGAAGAGATGTGACCGCGTAAAGGCTTTACTTTGGGAATCCGATGGGTTTGTACTTCTTTATAAACGCATCGAGGTACAGGGGCGGTTCCGCTGGCCCCGTAACAGTACGGAAGTAAGACAGCTCACCTGGCAGCAATTCAACTGGCTGATGTCTGGGCTGGAGATTGAACAGCCAAAAGCGTTCCGACCGCCGGACTGATCTGAAAACCGGCTGGAACAACCGGATTTTCTGCTTCTTTTCTCACCGGTTTTATGTTAAAATAAGACCAGAAGACAAAGGAGGCAGGGATGATGGCAGGCAGCGCGGCAGAGATCAAACTCCTGGAATACAAGGATACCATAACCCAACTGAATACACTGCTCACAGCACAGACAGAACTCAACCGTTCCCTGCAGAAAACTGTGAAAGATCTGCGTCAGGATAACAAAAACCTGATGGAACAGATCGATTACCTGACGAAAAAGCTTTTCGGCACTTCCAGTGAAAAAAGCAAAGACATCGAAGGTCAGCTGTGTCTGTTTGATGAAGCGGAACAGGCGGCTGATCCACAGGAGACAGAAGAAAGCACCGCTGTCACAGTCCCAGAACATCAGCGAAAAGCAAGGCGCACCCACGAAGAGCTGTTCAAAGGAATTCCTTCCCGCGATGAAGTTCTGGAACTCCCGGAGGCAGAACAGCTGTGCCCGGTATGCGGAAGCAGGCTGGAAGCCATCGGGAAAGAATTCGTACGTCATGAATTCCGTTTTACTCCGGCAAAAGGCGAGGTAGTAAATATTTATCGGACTACCTATAAGTGTCCGGAATGTACGGAAAAAGAGGAACTGGCAGACAGCCCTGCTTTTGTAAAAGCCGAGGTCCCTGAAGCTCTGATCCCGAACAGTTATGTATCACCATCTGCAGCTGCATGGGTCATGTACCAGAAGTTTGCCAATGCAATGCCCCTGTACCGCCAGGAACAGGACTGGAAGCAGCTTGGTGTCGGTTTCAAGCGGGCAGCTTTAGCAAACTGGATCATCTACTGCGCACAGAATTACTTCCGTCCAATGTATGACTACTTTCATCGTACACTGCTTGCCAGAAAGTATCTGATGGCAGATGAAACACGGATCCAGGTATTGAAAGAACCCGGCAGAAATCCGGAAACAGAATCGTTCATGTGGCTGTTCCGCTCAGGGGAAGATGGGCTTGCGCCGATCATTCTTTTCCATTACACAGAGACTCGCGCAAAGTACAACGCAGCCGCATTCCTGGATGGCTTCCAAGGCGGATACCTGGAAACAGATGGATACCAAGGATACAATGATCTGCCCGGTGTAAAGCGGTGTTCCTGTTGGGCGCACATGAGAAGATACTTTGTGGATGCTGTTCCCAAGGGAAAAGAGTTTGATTACAGCAATGCTACCGTCCAGGGCATCCAGTTCTGCACGAAGCTGTTTGATTATGAACGGATCGCTGCCGAACGAAAAATGGATCCGGACCATCGAAAGGCATACCGTCTGCAGAAAGAAAAACCAGTACTCGATGCATTCTGGGAATGGCTGGAACAACAACGTCCCCACCGTGGAACCCGCTTCGAGAAAGCGGTGAACTATGCCCAAAATCGAAAAGAGTCGCTGATGATGTATCTGGAAGATGGCCATTGCAGTTTTTCCAATAACTTAAGTGAGAATGCGATCCGTCCATTTACCGTTGGTCGAAAGAACTGGTTATTCAGTTCCAGTTCAAAAGGTGCTGAAGCGAGCGCTCTTACCTACACAATGGTAGAGATGGCAAAAGCTAATGGTTTGAATGTTTACCGCTACCTGGAATATCTGCTGGAACATCGGCCCAATGCCAAAATGACGGATGAACAGTTATCCGAATTGGCACCGTGGAGTGACAGTGTGAAAGCGAGTTGCCAGAAATAATAAATGTAGTAAAATGCTTGCGTCTAGTAATGGCGCAAGTATTTGTTTTATCTGACGCTAGAATATAAAGCTCTTACTATACTTAAGTACCTACTTAAGTATATCCCATATGTATCATTCTGTCAACAAGTGCCGTTTTTACTCAGAGATTTCGCTTTTAGCAACGCATATTTATAAGTAGCCCCTTTTCTGTATTCACTTTTCCTTTTTTCCTCACAGACAGAACCATTATGCACAAAATTCCCCCTTTTCTGTTTGGAACCGTTTTACCTATTTCTTTTTCCTTTTATACAGCATATTCTATCCACCTTTTTCATACAAAATATCCTTTACTTTTTCTATCAGCAGTTCATCACAGAACTTTCGGCTTACACTCTTTCGGCTGATTCCGCTTCCTTCAAACGTTTGGACCCGTCGATACACATACAGTTCTCTCATGTTGAAACCTATGATCATCAGGTTAAATATAACTTCTGTCGCTGTGTGACAATAACAGTGCTTCGCGTGATAATACGTTTTTAACTGATGAAATCCATTCTCTTCAATATCCCATCTGCGCTTCATCATCTCCCACAAGATTCGGTAGTCCGCATGTTCCAGCGTAGTCACAAGCCACATCCAGCATTCGCTTTCCTTTCCTTTTTCTTCCCATTTTTCGCGATATCGGACCACACGGAGTTTATGCGGGCTGCCAGCTATCTCAAATCCGGAAAGATCCCAGACTTCAACCCTCTTTTTTCCTATGTTAAAACTCTTTTTTCTCCCCTCATCCCTCTGGAACATACTTTCCGCATCCTGAAACAAAAGCCTTCTTTCATCTTTAAGCCGGATCACGGTTTCCATACCGCATTCCTTCAAAGCATTGATAAACGGCGCATTCAAGTACAGCGCATCTGCCACAATTACATCCGCAAAATGACCATGCCTTTTCTTTAAACGCCGAATAAGTCTCTTTGCACCTGTCAGTTCCCCTTCATCTTTTCCAGATCCATCCACCGGTTTCAGCATTTCCTGTCCAAAGATTACATAGGGTGGTTTTCCTACTGTCATACATACCACACTCCGATGAAAGTATTCTGTTTTACCAGCCCCATTCTTCCTGCTCAGGCATTCTGGACAGGATTTTTTTGTACTGCTGAACAATTCCACACCATCTATGCCTGCTACTACATAGCCGCCTATGGTTCCTTCCCGAAATACACGGTTACGTTTTATAATATCAACCGTTTGAGCATGAATTTCCTCGATTTCTTTTGGATCTATTCGTGAAAGAAGATCTCTGACCGCATCGACTTTTGGGATTTTTCCACGGATACAGTTTTTCAGCCGTCTACCCATACTTTCGGGCGCTGAAAAGACAGTATGAAAGCTTTCGTACTGCAGTATCAGAAAAATCAATACAGGCATAACAAGGTTAAACAACGGAATAGATTTTCTCTTTCTTTCATCCGATAACCCCTTGATTTTTTGCGGAATTTTGTATACACTTTTCATATAAGTTAGCAGTTTCTTCAATGCTAATTTTTCATTAAGGACACCTTCTTTCGTTTTTATGTTGTGGTAACATAATTATACAATAAAAGGTGTCCTTTTTGGTTGTTTATCCAGAAAAAACAGTAATTTTTCTTTCAATAAGGGAATTCCCCATTCTGCTGGATGCGCTCTCGGCAAAACGGGAATATTATTTTCTAAAAGCGAAATCTCTGGTTTTTACTTTGCTTTCACAAATGATATTCTTATTTTTCTTTCTAACTGTTCATCCCGAATCCAAGCTAATACTTTGTCATTTAAGTCTTGTAATGTTGCCCTACCAGAATTTGTATTCTGTAGAAATGCTATTATTTCGTCATCTAATCCCAACTCCATTATTAGATAATCAGCCTCATTTAGACCATTATGCATTGTTTTATATCTTTCTACATCCAAGTCCCAATTCTCTGCAGGTTGAATTTTTTGCAAACATCTTCCAACATTATCCGGATCTATCCCTCTGATAGCCTCCAAAGTACTGACTGTAGCACTTGTCAAATCCGCATATTGCTTCGACCATTCTTTTTTCATACTACTTTGAAGGGTCTTAAATGTATTATCTGCATTTATAATACCGTCCGGTGAAGCCAAACCAGAGGCAACAATTTGTTCTAAAACATTCATTAGCTCAGATATTGACATCAAAATTTCATGATTCTTTGGCACGCTAAGATCAGTATATAAATACACCATTACATCTACAAAATGATTTGCCTGGGTAAGTAATAAACGATACTTAGTGTCCGCATTATCCTGCATGGCTTTATTATTTTTTATTGCAGTTTTTTTCTGAAGATCCTGCATAGCTTTTGTCGTTGTAACTAAATCATCAAAGATCATACCTTCACCATCCCTTCAATCTTTTGTCTACTTTGATTAATACTTACCAGTTCTGCAGAATATCTATTATTATCAGCAGAATCTTCACCATCCGGTCCTAATGCGGCTTTTTTATTTGCAATGATTGTTTTCGCTTTCGCTATCTCGGTTTCAAGGGCATCTATAACATTGATTAACCGATTTATAGTTGTAACAGGATCCCCAGAAAATGCCATTATAATGGTTAACGGATCATCTTCATCTAGCACCGCAGCAATATCCGAAATAGCTTTTTCAAGAATTGACACCTTCTTAATTCCATCTAGCGAAATCTCTTTCACATTAACCTGCGCTTTATTGGCTTCCTCATAAAATTTTTTTACTCTAGAAATAAATTCTGTTAATTCATCTTCTCCTATCTCATTGTCTCCAAATGCATCATATATTCTCTGAAGCTTAGCTTTTCCATTTTCCAATTCAGATTTAGCAACACTTTCAATACGTTCCTCTATATCATTTAAGAAGGTATATGCATCTCTACGTTGTTTAATCCTATCGTCGTTTTGTTTTTCTTCAGGCTCAATGATAAGCCGGCTTTTCTTAACCTTTCCAAAAACTTTTGAAAGAGCAATTGCATCCAGAACGACATTCGTACTTGCGCCACCCTGCCCTATGTTAAAATATCTTCTCACTGTCTGTTGATTATTTACATCTGCACTCTTTTGAGACATTACACTAACTAAAGATTTCCATTCACTGCAATGTGAATTTGATGTTGCTTTATTGGGCTTGCTTGCAAGTAAGGTCTGCAAATTAAAATTTTTTAAACTTTTTTCTCTAAATTCACCTGCAAGGATAGTCCGATATATTTCCGCTGCCACAGCCGCCTCAATATATTTTGTTTCAATTCCGCTTTTGTACTCTGATACCTTTGTTACCAACGTTTTCTTAATAGATTCTGTCCATGTCGTAATCAAATATGCATCAAAATCTGCGTCCGGATAATTCCAACTTTTATTTCCATATTCTTTCCAACGAATAAAAGCAAGAATAATATTTATACTATTCCAATTGGCAGGCAAAACATAGAGCCCTTCCTTTTTAGTTTGACCTTCAAGCGCTACCAAAAGCACTGCAGAATCTTTAACTTTTCTTGCATTATCCATCGTTATTCCTTCTACCTGCCAGTTAATTGCAGTAAACAGATAGTCTGGAATCTCATCATATATTGCCGAATGCACCGTTCCCGCTGCTCCTACCGTAGCAGAAATATCAATTTTCTTTTCATTCGTCCATTTTGTAAGTAGCGTATTAGCATCATTGACCTTTTTAATCTTTGCTGCAGAAACGACAATTTCACTTGCATCAATACTAACTTCAGATGTAACTTTGGGTGTTATAGCATTGTTTGAGGCTTTCTTTTGAGGTGAAGTTTTTGGTGCTTCAACCTTATCCATCTGCAAAACTGGAAAACTAAAATCATCATACATATCTTTGCTAATTGCTGAAATATATATTTTTCCGTTTTCTTCGTATTGATCCGGGCTTCCATTTCCCCATACGCTCATAAACTTAAGTAATCTATCCGCTGCATCCTGGTCGTCTAATTGCGAATGAATTCTAAAACTTAGCGTAGTATTCACATTTACAATCTTAACATCTATGCTCGGAAAATTTTCTTTATTAAAAATAGCATCACGAACAACCGGTTCAATAATATCACGGATAATATATCTTGGTGTCTGATGTCCTTTTTCTAACACATTATTATAAAAATACAGAATACTGTTCTTAGTAAACGGATAAATATTTATCTTTTTCCCATGTCCAACATTGATATATTCCCAATTTTTTCCTTCAACAACATCATGAATAGGATAATCCTCTGGATTAGCATGACCATTTACCCAATCAGATATAATATCTTCATTAAGGGACATTGTATTCACGTATCTAGCAACAAATTCATACAGTCCATCTTCATCAAGAACATCACTCGGAATATAAACATATTTTGTAATTCTATCCTTATGATTATCCTTAAAATTATGTTGTAAATAGTTATTTGTAGTACCTACAACAGATGAAATTCTACAAAGACTCTCTCCATCTCTTTTACCTGTATGTTCTTCAATTAATGCATCAAGCAATGCAGTATCTACTCCAGTAAAAGAAGTTACATCCTCAATAAAAAGAGTTAACTTCTTATCTAATCTGAAGAGTTCCTTTCGAATATCTAAAAATATTTGTTTAAAATCTCCCGGCTCAATGCCCGCACATCTTTGAATGACATCATTTCTAAACTGGTTCAAATAATCTGCAATCCTCTTCGCTGTAGTTGCTCCTTTTTCATCAGATAAAAGTTCTAACGCCAATCTTTCCGCTTTTCGATCACCACCAGCACGCTGAATGCTCTCATATAAATCTTGGGAAACTAAAAAGTCTTCTTTTTCAAATTGCGCAATTGTATCTCTATCAACCGTTGAATGCTCTGCTATCTTAGAATACATTCTTTCGATTGGACCATTTTTTCTTAATAGAAAATCATGCACAATTTCGTTATTAAGAAAAGCCACTACCTTTCTTTTCATCACATTCCCCAATAGAATATCATGGTCATCCAAATCATGGTCGACTTCAATGATAAAATTGTGATAGATCAAGTCTTTTAACTTATTTTCTTCAACGGAAATCGATGCTTTCACCAAGCGCTCGTATATTTCCTTATTACTGATTCCTTGCACTTCCGGTTTTTCCAGTAATTGCCGGATTGTTCCCTTTAAAGTATTATCACTACGCCTAATAAACAGTACTACTTCATCTTTAGGTTTACTCTGTTCATAACGTGCTGCAAACCATCTGATCAAATGAGATTTTCCTGTACCACTTTGTCCGTATATAGCTATAAATTGATGTCTATCTTCCGGATTAAGGATATACTTTTTAAAAATATCCTCTTCCGAAAAAGACTTTCCACCTGTTGGAGCGATATCAAATTTTTCTAAAACTTTTAATTTTTTTATCGCTACGTGGGTTGCCAGGAAATCTCCTTCAGATGTAGTAATAGAGTCCGGTCTAGCTACATATGATATTCTCTCTTTTGCTATTTTAGAATTCATAAATCAACCTCTCTTTACATAATGGTAATATGTGTAATCGTCGAATCATTCGAATAAGCTTTCAAAGGATACAATGTCCACATGTCTTCTTGATCATGAATGTGTTCCATCTTTATTTTCCCCGCATCCTGTAATGTTCTTAGACCATTTGATACTCCATAGTTGAATTTTTTAGCTGCAATGTCTGACATAACAATATTTGCCATAGGCGTAATTGCATCTACAAATTCACTTACCGAATACATTCTTTTCTTTTCTAGATTCGTGGAACTGATCACATCTTCCAAAAAAACATTGGCGTTTGGAATTACGAACATTTCTTGTAAATATCCAAAGCCTAAAAATGACGCCCAAAATCTCCATGCTCTCATAGCTACCGCATCTACCGGCACACCAGTCATTTCGCTAAACATCGGACCTAAATTTGCAATGTTCTTATCCTCCTTGAAAATGTCATTTCCCTTATCGAAATACGCATTTGTAACCAAATAGAATTGTCCTGTATCATACAACTCCAAATGAGAGTTTATATACATCCTCATTGATTCTATATTTTTTACGATCTTTGGATCAACTGCCAGAGAAATAAGATCATCCGATATTGTAACGAGACCTAATTCTTCAGCTGCATTTTTATAATCATTAAAATATACCGACCCGTTCCCTAAAAATTCTGGTTCCATTTTGTTTTTCAATTCACTTGAATATATGGATCCTTTTTCAACGATTTTGCACAACGCAAATACTCTTTCCGGAATTGCAGTTGTAACCATTTTTTCTTTAAACATTATCGTTCCTTTCTATGTGTAGACTATGTTAGGTTGCAAGCTTGGTCCATCCACAAGTTCAACAAGTGTCTTTCCCGCTTGAACAATATACACATCTTTCTCAACTATATGAACAATCTTAGTTGAAGCTCTTCCACATAAGTTATTCTTAACAATCACATATTGTTCCCCTATTTCATTTTCTTCTTTAGGATAGATTACTGCAATCAACCCAGAAATGAAATAGAATCCTCTCATCTTAATTAACTGATACGCTTCATCCAAACTGAAAATCATCATGTTTCTGTTCGGCTTTATTTTCAGCAATATATTCTCTCCGTTAAAGTGATCCGGAACAATAATCAATGATACGCCTTTCTCTACCAACTTGCTTATCAGATTTTTCTGATCGCTTTCATCGGCAACGACAATCAATTCATTAGCTGTTCCAAATAGAGCCATCTGTTCATCTGATAAAGTTTTTAATGGTTCAGATACTCGATTTTTAAGTGGAAATTTAGGCATATCACCTACAATTACTTCACTATGTGCATTACATCCCGCACAGTATTCAAATACTTTGGAATAAGTATCCGTAAACAATTCAGATATACATTCCTTGCAATTTTCCCGTACAGCATTTGATATTGCATTATAAGATCTACTGTAATAGTTCCACTCTTGTTCACGTATCTTTTTAATATATTCAACAAGTTCATCATCCACTATTCGAAGTCGATCATCTTCAATTTTAATCAAAATCATATAACGGCCATGATCAATCTTGACTTCAAGAATCTGAATCATATTATATCTACGCAAAAAGAGAAGTACGTACACATTCCAGTTCATATCAGCATCACTTGTCGGAGAATCATCAAATTCATCCACCTCTGCATAATTGGGTTTTATGGATGTATCTATAAAAACCCTATTGTCCGATAATCGAACAGACTTTCGATTATTATATAAACTATCCCATCGACCGATTATCTTTTCAGATGTCAATACTTTTTTGATAATACGATCCCTACCGATTGTTGTATCTTCTGGTTGTAAGCACATTACACTTAAGCACGGCAAGCAGTCTCGCCCCCCCTCGCCCTAATTCCTGATAATAAGTGTTTGCATTTTGTGGAATATATGTATGAATAACCGTCCTAACGTCACTCTTATCCACACCTACCCCAAATGCTGAAGTGGCAATAATAATCTCATATTCGTTATCTACCCATTCATCTATCAATTTTTTTCTCTGTGATTTCCCGGTCAATCCAGTAAATGTTCTCACATTATTGATTCCAACATTCGCCAGAGACTTCTTAATATTATCTGCATCCAAAGGTCTAGCCACATAAATAATCATAGGATGTGGTAATTTTCTTACCATCTCAATTAAACATTTTTGTTTTTCACTGTTATTTCGCAATCGAACAACACTGTATCTCGGTTCGTGTCTAAGTGCATCACATCTGATTTCAATCCATCTTCCGGATACTTCAAAAAAGTTTTTTAGTATTTCTACACATTTATCCTCGAAAGTAGCTGATAAGAGTATTGTTCGCAGAGATGGATTTGTCATTAATAGCATATTTCGCCAGGCCTCTAGACACTGATAGTCCACTCTGAATGCTGCCCCCCAATCAACAACAATGTGGGCTTCATCTATCACAATATTTTTTAAGTACCTGTCTTTGTTTGCCTCCCTAATCACCTTTGCAAATGCTGGATTTTCCAGAAGAGCTTCTGGTGAAATGAAAAGCATTCTAGCATTCTTTTTTTTAATTGCAGATAATATAGGTTCTGCATCAACTCCACTTGAGTACGAAAAGATTTCTCCATCCTTATTATCTCTTTTTATTATTTCTTTTGTTACTCGTTCTTGATCAATCGCTAAAGATACAGTAGGTACAATAACTATTGTTAATCCTTCTTTTTGAAAGGCAATAGTCTGTGTAATAAGACTCTTACCTCCACCAGTAGGTAAAGATACCAGTGTTGTAAATCCTTCTGGTGTATTTAACGCACCATATACTGCTAATTTCTGACCTAAAGACTTAAATTTTGAATACCCTGTCAGATTTAAAATCATTGGATCGGTAGTCAAATTATCATTATCATTGCCTGATTTCTTATTCTGAATTTCTCTTAAAAAAGCCTCTTTGACGAACTTCTCATTAACATCAAAAGATAGTTGGTATGATGCGAAATATTTACGTTCTACATCATCGAATGATATTCCAAATTTGTTGTTTTTTAGGAATTCATTCTGATTTATTCTTACTGATACATCAAAAGTAATAAGAAAATCTCTTAAGGCTAATATGTAATCATTCTTGAAAATATTATTTTTCTTATATAACGAATACGCCTTAGTCAACCTTTTTGCGGTATTCAAGTAAAACCGTTCATTGGCCGTTTCTTTCTCTCCGTACTCTATTTGAATATAAAAAATTTCGTCATTTATAAACTGCTCCGTTTCACTTATGATTAACTCTTTATTCATTACGCTCCCCAATCATCATTATAAAAGAAACAGATTCCAAATGGATTTTTGGATGCTTTATTGCATCTAATACTATTTTTTGCGTCTGTTTTAATTGCTCAATGCCTTCGTCATTTAATCCATAAAATTCGCTATTTGCGACACGTGCAGACAACGTTCTTTCCATTTCTTCTCTAGCACCTCGGATATTTGATCTTTTCTTTAATATCTCTAATGCTTTTTCGTGAGAATATTTACGAGCACTTAGAACATAATCTTCCCAATTTTCTCCACCAAATTTTTCTTTAAACCAATCTATATTACGGCCTTTGATTGTATCTTTTAAAAATCTAGCCTCATGACTTCTCTTTCCCAAATGTACTAGATTCGACTTGGCGTTAAATCCACGATTAATAATTTCTGTATATTCTCTAATAATAGTCTCATCATCTAGTTCGTCCACATTACTAATTGAAACAGGAATTATAACCTGTTCTGAGAATAAATAATTACGATAAGGACTCATTGCATATATCGAAACTCCATTATCAAGCAAATACGAAGTGTCCGGTGCAATCGACCAGGTAAATATCAAACCAATCCAGTTAATCCTACAAAACGTTGCGAACGCACTTGAGCACCCTTTGCATGAATTAATTGCATTATCAACAATACAGTCAAACACCTCATCGCCAGGTGCAAAAAAATGCAAATAATCATTTTCAATCGCAAGTTTTCTTGAGAATGTTCCGCGTATTGCTCTGTCTTGTGTTTTTCTTGCCATGCTTTTATCATAAGCATTCTGAACATTCATCAGAAATTGATTCTGTGCAGTATTCAGGTACTCATCCCAACGTGGTGGTATCAATTGTGAATTAATGGCAGCTTTAGCAGAAAACGAAGTTGCAGAATACGTAATCTCCCCATTCTTTTTTTCACTTCCTCGAAATCCAGCCAAGCTTGCCCAATTAGACATGGTCGAAGCAAACAATACATTCTCATTTTGTGAATAATATTCTATTAACTTTCTTAATTCTGCATACATAGGGCGATATATAAATCCCGCAGCATCAAAGTTTTGCTCTTTTCTTATCGCATCCCGCATTGTAGTTGCAAGTTCTACTATTTTAGGTATTCTATCGAATAATCCATATTTGAAATCATCATTAATTGCGGATATTATTTCATCATTTATTTCTTTCATGATAATTTCCATTCCACTCAATGAATGATTAAATATCTTCAAACCATCCTTGAAAAAACTAAATAACGCTTCTTCAAAAGTATCCTTGGTATGAACAACAACAGAGTATACAACCGGTCTCGACATATCTCTTTCCAGTCGATCTAATCGTCCTATACGTTGTTCAATCGCGCTTGCATCCCACGGAAGATCAATATGAACAATGTAATCTGCACATTGAAAATTACGTCCCTCGCCACCTGTACTGTCACATAACATTATTCTACATTCATCTTGAGTTTGAAAGCGATATGCATTCAACTCGATTTCTTCTGTCGACATACTAGCCCCAAAGAAACTTACTTCTTCCTCTGGAAAAACTTTTGTCAGCGCTTTCCGATATACATCAAATGTTTCTGCATAATTTGTAAACAACACAATTTTTTGATCATAAAAATCATCATACAATGCATTTATTACTATAACCAATCTTGAAGCATAGCTATCTGCATATTTATCCGGATCATCCAAAATATCATTGATGTGGTCAACATTGAACTGTTCTGATTCTAGCCATTTTCTAATATTATCTAAAATACTCCCGTCCATCTTGCTTGATTTAGCCTGCTTGTAAAAAGCCCAAGGTGAACTAAAAAATCTGGATAAAAGTGGTTTTATATCTAGTTCTACATCTAGTATGCCACTCTCCAATCCTTTAATAATCCAATGAGCAAAAACATTATATGACAATTGTTCATACGGGTTCCCTTCGTTATCTGTCAAATATGTTAATTCAATCAAATCTCTGCTAGCCATCAGTTGAACATCTTCATCTGTTGACTCTAAGATTTTCCTTCTATTTCGGATGATATTACTTTCAATCTGATAATTGCTACATATATATGAAATAATAACTTTTATTGTATAAACACCTAAATCATCATTTTCATACTTAATTTGTTGCAATAACTCATTCAATTTATCATCATCTAATTCATCACATATCTCTTCTAAATCCTCATGTATTTCCTCAAACAATTCTTCACATTCTTCAGAATCATGTGCACTTTCAGCAAGGCTGTTTATTTCTTCTTCAAAATCTCCAAGATCATCTAAAATCAAAGCAGTTTTTTGAATTATTTTACTCTGTTTAGCAATAAGTTTTCCAAATTTTTCCACACTAAAGGAATTGTATTTTTGCGGTAAAAGGAGCCTTAATAAATCCAAATATTCTTCTTTTTTCTGCTGAACCGGTGTAGCACTTAATAAAAGTATATTTTTTGCTAGTGTACTTATTTTATGAAGCTTTTCATATTCACTCTGTGAAAACAAATATTTATGCACTTCATCAACAATTACAAAATCCCAATCAGTAAACAAATCCTTTTCACTAAGTTCCTGTAATGTTTTTACTGTTACAGAATTATTATTTTTCCCCATTCCATTAGGTATATTGAATTTCAATAACAGTTCTGAAATCCATTGTTCTTTTAATACTTGAGGAACCACAATCAATGCCTTCTTATTACTCTGATTCATAGTATATATCTTGTATACTGATATAGCCTCAATTGTTTTTCCCATGCCTACTTCGTCAGCTAGCATATATCGACATGGTGACTCCTGCAGGCATCTCATAATCGTATTAACCTGATGTGGCATTAAATATATTTTTGATCCAGCCAATTCTTTAAAACCATAAATAGAATTTTCAAGAATATCCATACTTTTTGCCACAACAGCCCTTCCAAGATACCATGCTGGATTTTGGAACTCATAATTTTTCAACTGGACGCAAGGATCTACCTGACCGTTATTAAAAGCAGCTATAACGTCAGCCTCTGGCACCTTAACAACACTCGTGTCATCAAAGTTTTGAATATAGTACTTATAATAATCATCTTTGCATTTTTGACATGATAATACTTTATAGCTGGATCCCTTATACACAACTATCGATCCGATAAAAAAACTGCATCTATCTACACTTCCTAATGGCAATTCTATAACACCCTTCGGTAAATCTTCAAAAAATAGAAGATGCCCAAATGGATCATGAACTTTGACCGATACAGTCCGTTTAAACTCATCAATATTAATTATTTGTCCGCATACAAAAATTCGTGGTTCATACATGCTCTCTTGATCCGCTGGACATCTAACATACATCTTTGTTTTTAACATAATCGGCCTCCCCCTATCGTTATTCTATGCATGCATAATAATCAACACATATTTCTCTATTTGTGCAGTATTTACACCAGAGATTGGTACTGCCACCAAATCCAAGTTTCTTTAATTTTTCTTCTGACAACTCTTCTTCTATTTTCTGCTGATTTACATCTGGAAACATATCTTTTAATACGTCTTGATTAAATTTCTTTGGATCTTTCAATTGCTTACATATAAACAATTCACGTATCATCATAAATTTCAGATCATCTTCTGATAAAACAAGAAAAGCTTTTCCATTGTTCAATCGATTTTTCACATTATTAATGATATCAATTCTATTTATATTAACCGCAAATGGGAAATACTTTTTTAGCTCATCATACAACTCATTCAGTTTATCCAAAAGAAGAATTTCACTATGTGGAAGTCCTTGCAGGCTCTCTTTTGTTTCATTTTCTATCCAAACTTCCAGATACTTTGCAAGTAAAAAATTATCTTTATATATTGTATTCCCTTCTACAAGGCTTTCTAATAAAAATCTTTTTTTACATATCTTAAATCTATAATAATCACAATTCTGATATTTTCCAGAAATACCATTTTTAATCTGTATGCCTGAAAGTGGCTCCATCTTATGATTTATTCTTCTATCTATATTCCGCTCTTTTTTTACCCCGAGAATTTTCAACAAATAATATGGTTCTCTTTCCTGATCTCCATCCCTCTTTACGAAACTCAGTTTGTAATTTCCCCTGTTAAATTCTAGTCCATAAATCAGAGCATATCTTTTAAAATTCTTATACTCTTTTCTAGCTTTAACGTATACCTGATATTTCCAGTCAACTGGATTTTGTGCTACTTCAAAGAAATCTCCATTTAACGGCCAAGTGAATTCTCTCTGCTTAACAGAATTAATATCTTCATCCGTTAGACAAGCAAAATGCAATATGCTGTTATCCCTTTCCTTATAAGTTCTTAGCACATCACCATCAATCTGCTCAAAATTACGAACAATCCAATTGGCACTTTTCCCTGGTTTGCTTTCCTGAACCAAGTACAATGACATAGTAGATTTAAGACATTCAAAAGATGCGGAAGCATCAATATTTTCCACCTCATCCAATCTAGATAACACCCTGCTGATTATATCAGTAAACTCTTCTGACAATTCTCGTTCTTCAAGGATTTCCTCTTGCAGATATTGTTTTAGTTTTTTATAAAATCTTCTAAAATTACTTGGTCTTTTTTCAAAGTCTTCATAAAAGAAAGAAGCTAATTCTTCAAGTTCATTAAGTGCCTCTTCTAACTCTTTTAACTCAATCGAAGAAACTGAATAATAAGAAATGTGTCCAAGATACTCTTGCCTCTTCTCATCTGAGACATATTTTTTATTTTTCCTCACTTTCTTTATTCTGGACAGCATATCATCAATTGACGCACATCCATCAAACAGCGCCTCTAATTTGCCAAATGTTGACACCAGTCTTCCTGTTGTTGCCTCCGCTAAAATTCCAGCCCCTAAACATTCTCTGATATCATTAATATCTGAAATAATAATGCCATTTGTTTCTGAATCCCACATATTGGCAATTGCGATAAAGAAATGTCCTAATGGATAATTTAAGAATTGCCGTTCTCCGAACTGTTCCGGAAAATATACTTTCAAAATATCATTGACAGAACTATCTGCTGCGTAAATTTGTTCTTTCATTGCATTCATTGGATGTTCTGGATCTTTCTTTTCTGCATCCTCAAATACTTTAGCTACGTAACTTGCGAATTCCGTCGTATTATCAAACTCTATTATTTCGTAGGGCTTTCTGACAGAAATATCTTCCTTGTGTCCACCTATAAGTTTACCTATGTTATGAGCCAATAAATTTCCATCATAACTTACCGCCGAAACATCTACTGGATAATATTCAATGCCATCAAAATTTTGTATCTCGCAGTCAAATGCAGAATAAATATCAATCCATGTCTGATATATATTTTTATACTGTTCCTGATAATTAATTAATAAAATTACTTTTTTATATTTCGCTATCTCCTCAATAGCTCTCAACAACAGTGGCGAAAACTGATGTACTCCATGAATAACAATGTGATCCAGTGTTTCCACTTCTATCTCATTTTTCGTAGAAGAATTATCTTTTGCTGTGGTCATAGCTTTGATAATTGCTTTATTTATTTGCTCTTCTGTAAAATCCTGCTCTAAACAAAAATCTTTCACCTTCTCAGATGCTCTAATTTTCTTATAAACAGATACTATAAATCTTTGTTCTGGTGTTAAATATTTGTCTACAATATTTTGCGGCTCCATCTTCAATTCAAACATTGTACGTATACTTGTAAAAACCTCATCCCTATTAAATAAAAATGATTTTTTTACATTATCCAATTCTATTCTTGATATTCCTGTAATATCCGAAGAATTAACAATAATATTATCGATATCTGCATGCTGCTTAACAGCACACGCCGTTCCGTTCCATTTCTCATACAAAACATCTGTAAGGTTTTTAACGGTAGTAACACGTCCTATTTGAAAAGCCGCTCCATAAACCACTTTCAGACCATTTACCAGTGTTTGCGCAGCACAGAAATATGGACATGAAGATATTTCCTTCCATAATTCTTTATTTTCTTTCAATTTATATGGATCGCGATATGTGTATATAATGACTGACATATTATCCCTCCAATAGTGATCCCCAACTAATTTGCGGAGTACTATCTATATTATTAATCCAAATGCAATTCCGTATCGACCTTGTCAATGCAACATATAGAATCCGGGCTTCTTCAGCAATTTGCTCATCGACTTCCTTACCCTCACTGTAATTTGAATTTCTTTCTCGAATACCATTTTCAAACAATACAGTGTACGACAAACTATTATCGTTATAGTTTGTCTCTAATTTAACCTTTTTTATATCGCTTATATCCTCGAAAGTATATGGTAAAATCACCGTTCCGTATTCTAACCCCTTAGATTTATGAACTGTACTGCAAATCACATGCACACCTTCATCGTCAACTTCTACTGATCTTGAAAGTTGTCTCTGACCGGTCAAAATATTTATCCCAAGATATTCAATAATCTGATTCAATGTCAATGTATCTACATGTGTAAATTTGATCATTTTCTCCATCAAATACTCATGATTAGCAATGTATAATCTCTTCTTCTCCGGAATCTGAGTATAGTTATCCCAAGGTCTCAAAGATTCAATTATATTCTTTAATGCATACAGAACCGGTTGCGTATATACCTCATTCAAAACACTTTCCCAACTCATATTCATCCGTTTTACAAAGAAAGCATTTAATATATTTTTTAATTCTTTTAGTTTTTCTTTCTCAGACATACAATGAAATTTTTGATAATCAAGTTTCAAATCCGTATAATTGGATTCAATAAAATTCACCAAATAGACCGGGCTAGTATTATGGCTAATAGCTAAAACTAATTTATACAAATCCAATGTTGATGGCAGTTGAAACAAATCGCCGCCAGTGCTTATTTCCACATTAATATTCTTTTTTGCCGCTGCCTTTACAACATTTTCAACTTGCCAATTACTTCTAACCAAAATAGCAATTGTTCGTTCTTCTTTACTAAGCGACTTATTTTTCATCAGTTCTTTTAGCTTTGTAACTTCTGAAAGAATAGTTTCATTCAGCAATTCTAGAATCTTCTCATTCTCTTTGCCATGACAAGGCAGTTCAACCAACAATTCATCATCCTTTGCATCTGAAATAACATCACTCACTAACCGATCTGCTTTTCCAGAATATGGCAATATATTCTTACTCCCCATTTTCGCAAATATTTCATCAAACAGGCTGAGTAGTCTTTGATCTGTACGATAGTTACGATTTAATCTATGGTGGCTCCACTCCTTTTTCTTGCCATTCTGAAGTTTTTGAAAAGCATTCAATTTAGCACCTCGAAATCTATAAATGCTTTGCTTTAAGTCACCGACAACGAACAACTTGCATTCCGCATTGATGCCTTTTTGCAACTTCTGAAATATTTCAATCTGTACGTCATCAGTATCCTGAAATTCATCAATGAATAAATATTTAAGATGTAAATTTTTTAATTTTTCACATCCCCCTGACAATATTTTTTCCAATTCAATAACGCTTTCCTTTAAGTCAATATTGTTACCATCTCTCAATGTTTCCAAATACAACTCTTCTGCTGGAAATACAACTCTTGTAAGCAATTCATTAAAATACGGAATATTATTATCAACAGTGACGCCCATTTCGGATGTTTTTATTTGTTCCAAATTAATACTCTTATCAAAAAGCCTATCCGCAATACTCATAAGTTTCTTTTTTAAATCATAGATTGGAATAGGTAGTTCATTTACAAAATTTGCATTCTCACATTCTTTTTCTTCCAGGAATTCACCCAAAAACAAATCATAGGTTTTTCCTCTCTTATGTTCATTTTCTGTAATTCTAAAATTGGTTCCCAGTCCCGTATACAAGGATTCTCCTCTCAAAATTCCTATAGCAAACTTATGGATTGTTGAAATATTTGAACGATCAATATCCTCTACAAATTTGAGATATTTTTCTCTTCCCGTTAATACAAAATAGTTCACAAACATTTGCTTTAATCTTTTTTTCATATTAATTGCTGCATCATTTGTAAACGTCACCATTGCTATCTCATCTGCTATATTGGAAACAGCGTCCACTTCTTTATTACAGAGATATGCAATTCTGGAGACCATCGAAAATGTCTTTCCTGTTCCAGCCCCGGCCTCAACTAAAATGTCATGCAAAGTAGATGCGTGCTCTACTTCGTATTGCTGCAGATTGAATGCAGAACACTCTGAAAGCGTTCTTAACACATCGTATGCTTGAGGTGTTACTTTTCCTTCTTTAACAACAATTTTTTCAGAACATTTTGCCCCCAACGAATCAATGTGGTACAGTTCAAAATTAAATATTCTAAAACAATCATCATCTTTCTCTTCTGAAATTCCCTTGTAATATCCCAAATATAAATTATTTTTTTTATAATCCACGTTACGTTTTCTTAAACCGTCATTTAAGCATCTAATAATATTTTTGTAGCAAGCACCATCCTCAACAAAAATAATGCTTTTTACACCCATAAAATAAATATCAATCATCTCTTCAACTTCTGTTATATTAGGCATATCCGGTATAATATACAATTTCGAATAGGGTAACACCTTGCCGTCTTCAACATTCTCTTTAATATCGGGTTCTAGGCTTCTTCTAATGCGAAACATTAAATCATAAGAAAAATCAGAATGTGGAATAACGCTATTGACTTGAAAAACATTGATTATTTTGTTATTTAACCGTTCGCGATCCTCTAAGTCTTCTTTAAAAATAGTATATTGTTCCTCCGAAATAATATCTAAACGACTACTTTCATACTCGGCTTTACTGATAAATGGGTAACATACCATGTCTAAAACCAATGGGCTTACATTATATTTCTCGCTTATTTTATTGAGTATGGCAAATCTATAAACTCTCGCTTGCTTTTTGGGCGATGTCTGTGGCCTCTCATAACCTTCTACATCAATATTATCAACACCGTTTACTATAATCTTTTCAGCAAGCCACTCCTTAACCTCAATTACAACAATACCAAGGTTTTCTGCCATAACACAAAAATCATACTCTCTACCATTGATTTCTCTCTGGTTATACACAACCATATCACTGGGCAAGTATTCATTTAATTTATCCCAAACTTTCCCTTCCCCTTTGAAGGATGGTTTTTCATCAATCATTTTTGCCATAATAAAATCCCTCGTTTTATCTATTTATCTGAATCGTCCTAAATAATTTCTATTACATCATCCATTTTACAATCAAGTGCCTTACATATTTTTGCCATAACTTCAACCGTTACATTTTCATTATTGGCCAACTTAGTCATAGTGCTATTTCCAATTCCGGCAAGTTCCCTCAGATCTTTCTTTTTCATGTCACGATCAATTAGTAATTTAAATAATTTTTTATAAGATACGCTCATTGTTCCTCCTGAAGCTCATCAAATGAACACTTCCAAAATAAATTAGTCAAAATTACATATATTAGCTACAGTATATCACAGCATCGTCTATAATGGGTAAAAATGTTGTGGATTGGGATTTTAATTTAAAAAATATCACCGAAACATAACTTTCTTCAAAAATGTGACATTTGAAATCAATATTTTAGGTGGCAAGCATAAAAAAATAGAGGACACTTTTCTCAAGCACCCTCTACATTCTTCAATACTATGATTACTTCCTATTAGGAACACTGTAAATACAAGGCTTTTCGGAGCCTACAAATCAGAAAAAATAATATTTGATCTATCACATTACGCAAAAAGCCGTCCGGCATGAAAAACGGGCGGCTTTTTTGCGTGGATAGACGGAAAGGAGGCACAAAAATAACTACAAAATTTTAGCGTTCAAATTTGTGCAACTTTAACGAAAAGGAGGATCGTAAATGGCCGATGAAAAACTGAACACAGGCCCTGCGGAGAATACTTCCCCGGAGGCCGCCGGGCCTATCACCACACCCGAACAGGCCGCAGCGTCTGAGCCCCGGCAGGAACAGACCGGGCCTGCCATACCTGAGTCCGGCGATGTGGTTGTGTCCTTTGACAAAATCAATGAGCTTATGGCGGAAAAGAGGCAGAATGCCCGCGCCGAAGTCGAAAAGGCGGAAACCCCCGAAACGCCAGAGGCGGCAGCCCCCGGAGAAACACCGCAGCCCGCCAATACGGAGGAACCGAAAAAGCCGCGCCGTGGCCGTCCGCCGAAAGCGGAAAAGGCTGCGACTGAAAATCAGAAAGCGGAGAAATCGGCTGGGGCCCGCAAGGGCCGCCCACCCAAGGCGGATAAGGCGGCCCCTGACAAGCCCAAGCCGTCCAAACGAGACAAAGTGTCCCGAAGTGATGGAAAGGCTCCGGATGCCAAGGAGCCCATTAAGCCCGCACAAGATACGGCACCGAAGGAGACTGTTGCGGAACAGACAGCTCCCGAGCCGACTACACCGCCCCGCCCGGTTGAGGAAGGCAAGCTGGTTTATCTGAAACTTTCCGAGGTTCATCCGTTTCACACATTCCGTCCGCACCCCTTTAAGGTACGGGACGATGCGAAGATGCAGGAAATCGTTGCTTCTATCCGCGTAAATGGTGTAATGGTTCCCGGTCTTGCCCGCCCGGAGAAAGATGGAAACGGCTATGAAATTGTAGCGGGTCATCGCCGTACCCACGGCAGTGAACTGGCCGGGTTGGATGAAATGCCCTTTATCGTCCGTGAAATGACCGACCACGAAGCGGTTCAGGCCATGAAGGACAGCAACAAGCAGAGGGATCAGACGCTCCCCAGCGAACTGGCCGCCCTGCTGGAGCTGGAAGTGGAGGACATCAAGCACCAGGGCGGGCGGCTGAAAGGCGTTGCGGAAGGCGATGTCGGGAAACGCTCGGTTGAGATTGTGGGCGAGGCGCATGAAATGAACTATAAAAAGGTCATGCGCTACTTGCGGCTCAACTCCCTTGTGCCGGAGCTTCTGGACAAGGTAGACGATAAAAAGATGGGCTTCATGCCTGCCGTGGAGCTGTCCTACATCAAACCGAAAAATCAGAGGCTTATCGCTGTTTCCATTGACGGGGAGCAGGCATCGCCCTCACTGGCCCAGGCTAAACGGCTCCGGGAGCTGGATAAGGAAGGCAAACTCAATGGCGATGTCATTGACGGTATCTTATCAGAACAGAAAAAGGAGGATCGAGGCGTGATTATTTCTACTGCGGAACTGGAAAAGTATTTTGGCAAGGAGGTCACTCCCGCCAAAATGAAAGAACAGATTATGTCCCTGCTGGATGACTGGAAAGAAAAACAGCCGCCGGAGCTGGCAAAAGCCCCGAAAAAGCAGGAACTTGACAAGTAACAACTTCGAGACACTTTGTCCCGAGGGCCCCGCCCTCGCGCAGAGGCTCTGGTGGTATATATACCCGTCGCCGCCTGTTTTTTAGTACAGCCGGGAGTGGGCCGTCAAGGGTGCAGCGCACCGCCGTTTTCGGCGGCTCGCCCTTGACGGTCTGCCCCGGCTGTGCTATTTCCCCGGCAAGCGGCGGGGGTATATCCTCCAGAGCCGCCCCCTTTCCCAAGACTGGGAAAGGGCGTGGGGTTTGGGTTGAACTTTCTTATTAAAATATCGGAGGTATGAACGATGAAACGACCCCTTGCTTATATCACCGCTGCATGGCTCGGCGGCGATAGCGAAAACGCAGAACTGGCGGCGCAGTATTGCCGCACCGTGTATGAGGCAGGCTTTTCTCCTATTTGCCCGCCCCTGTACTTGCCCTTGTTTCTCAATGATGCTGTTCCCGAGGAGCATAAAAGCGGCATCGACATGAGCCGTGACCTGCTCCGCCGTTCTCATGTGCTGGTTGTTTGCGGGCACAGTATGACCGAAGCCATGAAAAATGATATTGCCGTGGCCCAGCGGCTGGGAATTACGGCAACAACCCTTGAGGGCATCCTGACCGTCAAGGGACAGGGCCGCCGCTAATGGCAACCCTGTTTGAAGCCTACGTTACCAACGTCGGAAAGTACAGCGAGGGCCAGCTTGTGGGTGAAACACTGAAATTTCCCACAACCGCCCAGGAGGTGGAGGCTCTCTTGAAACGGATCGGCGTGGATGGCGTCCGCTATCAGGAAATTTTTATTACCTCTTTCGATGGGGATGTGCTGGGGCTCTATGACCATTTGAGCGAGTATGAAAATCTGGACGAGCTTAATCATCTGGCCTGCCTGCTTTCCGGGCTTACCTCATCGGAGCTGGAAACACTGGAGGCCGTCCTCGACAGCGGCGATCACTGTTCTTCGGTGCGGGACATCATCAATCTGACACAAAATCTGGACTGTTACGGCTTTTACCCCGGCGTATCCGATGAGGAAACGCTGGGGCGTATTTATGTGGACGATCTGGAAATGTTGGATGTGCCGGATCAGGTAAAACCGTATTTCGATTATGAGGCGTATGGCCGGGATGCCTGCATCCACGAAAACGGCCATTTTGCCCCGGGCGGCTATGTTGTCAAAGAAAGCGATCATTTCGTGGAAGTGTATCACGGCTTGCAGGATATTCCCAAGGAGCATAAGGTATTCTCTTTCCCGAAGCTCTCTATCCGGGAGCAAATGGCCGCTTATCAGGAAATCATAGACGGTTCTTCTTTGGAGGGCTACCGTCAAATGCAGAAAAAAGACCGTGGGGATCGATGATGGCACTTCGAGACAAATTGTCCCAAGGAAGGAGGCGGTGTAACTGATTGATGAAGATATTTCCCGGCGCACGATAGCCATATCCGTAAAAACAACCAAGCTGACGGCGCGGGGACTGGCGTATGTGCTGGGCATGGTGGGCCGGAAGATCCGCAAGGCATACCGTGGGCGGCAAGTACCGCATGGAAAACAAAGTGTGCGAAAGCTCATGGCCCACGGTACAGCCACCAACAGCATTGAGCTATCCGGGGATGCCAAGTCCTTTGACCGCGTGGCCCGGAAATGGAATGTAGACTATGCGTTCTATAAAACCGGGCCGGACAAATACCTGCTGTTTTTCAAGGCTGGACAGGCAGACGCAATGACCGCCTGCTTTTCTGAGTATTCCCGGAAGGTGTTAAGCAAAGCAAAATCGAACCGTGTTCCCCTCCGGGAACAACTGCAACAGGCGGCAGATCAGCTTTCCAAAGAAAAGCCGAAGCAGAAAGAACGTGCAAAGGAGGTGGCCCATGAGGACAGATAAGATCAGAAAATATCTCATTCCGAACATTCCCTATCTGTTCATCCTGTGGGCGTTCCTCAAGCTGGGAACGGCCTACCGGCTGGCAGCGGGTAACGATTTTGCACATAAGCTCATCGGACTGGGCCAGACGATTGGCCCGGCCTTTGCTGACTTTGCACCCGGTCTTGCCCCGCTGGATTGGCTTGTCGGTATTGTAGGCGCAGTTGGTTTCCGGCTGCTGATCTATTTCAAAAGCAAGAACGCTAAGAAGTTTCGGCGGGATGCAGAATACGGCAGCGCTCGATGGGGAACGGAAAAAGACATCAAACCGTTTGTCGATCCGAAGTTTGAAAACAACGTGATTTTGACCGGGACGGAGTTTCTCACGATGAACACCCGCCCTAAAATCCCCGCAAATGCCCGAAACCTGAATTGCTGCATTATCGGCTCATCCGGCTCCGGCAAAACCCGCTTCTGGCTCACGCCCCAGCTTTTACAGGCTCATTCCTCTTATGTGGTGGTCGATCCCAAAGGCGGTGTGCTGGGACAGGTCGGAGCTTTCCTGCAAAAACGCGGGTACAAAATCAAGGTATTCAACAGCATAGATTTTTCAAAATCCATGCACTATAACCCGCTGGCGTATATCCGCAACGAGGCCGATATTCTGAAATTCGTGGATGCCCTGATTTCCAACACCAAGGGCGAAGGCAAGGAAGGCGATCCATTCTGGACGAAATCGGAAACGCTTTTATACTGCGCCCTGATTGCCTACATCATTTTCGAGGGGCCTGCCGAGGATCGGAACATGAATACCCTTGTGGATATGATTTCCGGCATGGAGGTCAAGGAGGATGACGAGGACTTTATGAACGCGGTGGACTATATGTTTGCCGGGCTTGAAAAGCGCAAGCCGGATTGCTTTGCGGTCAAACAGTATAAAAAGTACAAATTGGCCAGCGGTGATATATGCTCTAAGTGACTTCTTAATCATGATTTTGTCATGGTTAGTGAAGCAATCACTTAGAGCATTTTTGTTTCAGGAGGTACAACCATGAGAAATGAA
>NZ_QUGO01000026.1:0-542 GCF_003479105.1 Blautia sp. AF19-13LB | reverse complement strand
AGCATTTTTGTTTCAGGAGGTACAGCCATGAGAAATGAAAAAATTACCCCACTGTACGAGCGCCTGAGCCGGGACGATGAGTTACAGGGCGAGAGCAATTCCATATCCAACCAAAAGCAGATGTTAGAGGATTTTGCCCGCCGGAACGGGCTGCCCAACCCTACGCACTTTACCGATGATGGTATCTCCGGCACCCGTTTTGACCGCCCCGGATTTCTGGCGATGATGGAGGAAGTCGAGGCCGGACGGGTGGAGGCCATTGTTATCAAAGACATGAGCCGCCTGGGGCGCGATTATCTGAAAGTCGGCCAGGTCATGGAGATTTTGCGGCAGCGCGGCGTCCGGCTGATCGCCATCAACGACGGTGTGGACAGTCTGAAAGGCGATGACGATTTTACGCCCTTCCGTAACATTATGAATGAATTTTACGCCCGTGATACCAGCCGGAAAATCCGCTCTGTGTTTAAGTCAAAAGGCATGAGTGGCAAGCACCTGACCGGCACTGTGATTTACGGCTACTTATGGGACGAAAAACGGGAGCA
>NZ_QUGO01000025.1:12747-38303 GCF_003479105.1 Blautia sp. AF19-13LB | reverse complement strand
CGGTGTGAAGCGGGGGAAAAGCTGGAGATAACTTCAAAGGCTTACCTATCGCTATTTCCATCTGACCTTGCTACTTACGGCAGTGAAGCGAAAAAACTTTTGCAGGATTTGCAGAGCCGCAACGAGAGAATGTTCCTTTTGACCTTTCTGGTGCTGAACACAGCGGACAATCCCCGTCAGCTTGGCAACAACATTTTCCAGGCAGGCTCCATTGCCCAGAAGTATAACTGTCAGCTGACCAGGTTGGACTTTCAGCAGGAAGAAGGGCTGATGAGCTGTCTGCCCCTGGGACTCAATCAGATCGAGATCCAGCGAGGACTGACCACCAGTTCTACGGCTATCTTTGTACCGTTCACCACACAGGAATTATTCCAGAACGGCAAAGAGGCTCTGTACTACGGCATCAACGCCCTGTCCAACAACCTCATCATGGTGGATCGAAAGCTGCTGAAAAACCCCAACGGCTTGATTTTGGGTACGCCGGGTTCCGGTAAGTCCTTCAGCGCAAAACGAGAAATCGCCAACTGCTTTTTGCTTACCAGTGATGATGTCATTATCTGTGACCCGGAAGCGGAGTACGCACCTCTTGTTGAACGTCTGCATGGGCAGGTCATCAAGATCTCGCCTACCTCCACCAACTACATCAATCCGATGGACCTGAACCTGGACTACTCGGATGATGAAAGCCCGCTGTCCCTCAAGTCTGATTTTATCCTCAGCTTATGTGAGCTGATTGTGGGCGGTAAGGAGGGCTTGCAGCCGGTGCAGAAAACCATCATCGACCGCTGTGTGCGTCTGGTCTATCAGACTTACCTCAATGACCCGCGCCCGGAGAATATGCCCATACTGGAGGACCTATATAACCTGCTTCGGGAACAGGAGGAAAAGGAAGCCCAGTATATCGCTACGGCCCTTGAAATCTATGTAACCGGCTCCCTCAATGTGTTCAACCACCAGAGCAATGTGGACATCAACAACCGCATTGTCTGCTATGACATCAAGGAACTGGGCAAGCAGCTCAAGAAAATCGGTATGCTGGTGGTACAGGATCAGGTGTGGAACCGCGTTACCATTAACCGCGCTGCCCACAAGTCCACCCGTTACTACATCGACGAGATGCACCTGCTTTTGAAGGAGGAACAGACCGCTGCCTATACAGTGGAAATCTGGAAGCGATTCCGAAAATGGGGCGGAATTCCGACAGGTATCACCCAGAATGTCAAAGACCTTTTGAGCAGCCGCGAGGTAGAGAACATCTTTGAAAACTCCGACTTCGTGTATATGCTCAACCAGGCAGGCGGAGACCGTCAGATACTTGCCAAGCAGCTGGGCATTTCCACACACCAGCTTAGCTATGTGACCCACTCCGGTGAGGGCGAGGGCCTGCTGTTCTATGGCTCCACAATTCTGCCTTTCGTGGACCACTTCCCGAAGAACACCGAGCTGTACCGCATTATGACCACCAAACCCCAGGAACTGAAAAAGGAGGATGAATGATGATGAACCCCAACATTTTGAATAAAAACCCGCTGATGTTTTTTGACAGGGCGGTAAATGCCCAGCGCAGCCAGCTGCTTACGGTCATGGCCGATGCGGTAAGTGAGTGCCGCACGGCGGCAGACCAGGCAGCCGAACTGAATGAGACCGGTCAGATGGGGCTGCTCCGTTTGGCAGAGGTCTGGAGCACCATCCGTGCCAAGGAAGGTATGGGTGGTCTGGTTCTGGAAGGAACCGAAGCGAAAATCCTGTCCGATGTGGTGGCACAGTTTTACGCCTACCTGTCCGGTTGTATGTTCAACGATCCTGTGGGAATGGCCATTTATGCAGAGCTGCACTACATGATGTCCTCCCTCATGCTGGGAGAATGGTTTGAATAAGGAGCCGCGCCTGCGCTTTACTGATGAGGAACGGTCTGACCCTGCACTGGAAAAGCCGATCCGTAAAGCGGAGAAAGCTGCGGCCAGAGCAGATAAGGCGCAGGCCAATATCCCAAAGAAAAAGGTCAGGCAGACGGTCATCGACCCGGATACCGGAAAAAAGACCTCGAAGCTGACCTTTGAGGACAAGAAAAAGCCACCCTCCAAAGTTTCTCAAGGAGTCAGGGAAGCTCCCGTCCATCTGGTCGCAGGCAAGCTCCACAAAGAGATCCGGGAAACAGAGCAGGACAATGTGGGCGTGGAAAGCGCCCACAAGTCCGAGGAAGCGGTGGAGACCGGCGCTTATCTGGTGCGGGAGGGCTATCGCAGCCACAAGCTGAAGCCGTACCGCAAAGCAGCCCAGGCAGAGCGTCAACTGGAAAAGGCAAATGTAAATGTTCTGTACCAGAAATCTTTGCAGGAAAATCCCCAGTTTGCCAGCAACCCTCTTTCCCGCTGGCAGCAAAAGCAGGCCATCAAAAAGCAGTATGCCGCCGCCAAACACGCCGGTCAGACTGCCGGAAATACCGCCCAGGCTGCATCCAAAACCGGAAAAGCCGCAAGGACGGTAAAAGAAAAGGTACAGCAGGCAGGGGCATTCGTCATGCGCCACAAGAAGGGTTTCCTGATGGCAGGGGTTTTGTTCCTCATTACCTGTATGCTGATGAATACCATGTCCTCCTGCTCCATGATGGCGCAGAGCATCGGTTCCGTTCTCTCCGGCACCACCTATCCGTCGGATGACCCGGAAATGCTGGCGGTGGAGGCCGATTATGCAGCCAGAGAAACCCAGTTGCAGGAGGAAATCGACAACATAGAAAGCAGCCACCCAGGGTATGACGAGTATCGCTATGACCTTGGTATGATCGGCCATGACCCTCATGAGCTGGCAGCATTTCTCTCTGCCGTCTTGCAAGGCTACACCCGGCAGAGCGCTCAGGCAGAGCTGGCGCGTGTGTTTGCAGCACAGTATCAGCTGACGCTTACTGAGAAAGTGGAGATTCGCTACCGCACGGAGACCTCCACCGACCCGGAGACCGGTGAGACCACCTCAGAAGAAGTTCCCTATGAGTATTACATTTTGAATGTGAAACTCGCCAGCAAGCCCATTTCCGCTGTGGCGTCGGAACTTCTGACCCCGGAGCAGATGAAAATGTATCAGGTTTACCGGCAGACCATGGGCAATAAGCCGCTGTTGTTTGGCGGCGGCTCCCCTGATACCAGCGGTTCGGAAGATCTGTCCGGTGTGCAGTTCATTAACGGTACCCGCCCCGGCAATCCTCAGCTGGTGGAACTGGCCAAGCGTCAGGTGGGCAATGTGGGCGGTTATCCCTACTGGAGCTGGTACGGCTTTGACTCCCGTGTGGAATGGTGCGCCTGCTTCGTATCCTGGTGCTATAACCAGGCAGGAAAAAGTGAACCGCGCTTTGCAGGCTGTGAGTGGCAGGGTGTTCCGTGGTTCCAGTCTCATGGACAATGGGGTGCAAGAGGCTATAACAATCTGGCTCCCGGAGATGCAATTTTCTTTGACTGGGATTTGGATGGGACAGCAGACCATGTGGGTATCGTGATCGGTACGGATGGCAGCCGTGTTTATACCGTGGAGGGAAATTCCGGCGATGCCTGCAAAATCAAAAGTTATGACCTGAATTATCAAAGCATTAAGGGCTACGGCCTGATGAACTGGTAACAGAGATTTTTAAGAAGGAGTGATAGACGATGGCAAAGAACAAAATTGAGCGCATTGACCAGGAGATTACAAAGGTCCGCGAGAAGATCGCAGAGTATCAGGAAAAGCTCAAGGCGCTGGAAGCACAGAAAACCGAGGCAGAAAATCTGGAGATTGTCCAGATGGTGCGCGCCCTGCGTATGACCCCGACCCAGTTGAGCGCCATGCTGTCCGGTGGCACAGTTTCCGGCAGTTTGGCTGATGACAACAA
Source organism: Blautia sp. AF19-13LB (assembly GCF_003479105.1). Taxonomy (NCBI): domain Bacteria; kingdom Bacillati; phylum Bacillota; class Clostridia; order Lachnospirales; family Lachnospiraceae; genus Blautia; species Blautia sp. AF19-13LB. The sequence goes on along the minus strand of NZ_QUGO01000025.1, from coordinate 34,447 downwards.
CGAACAGGAGGAAAACAGCTATGAGGAATAAACGATTGCTCCGAACACTTTCCGCCCTTTGCCTGACAATGGTTGTGGCATTTGGCTTTACGATCCCTGCTTTTGCACAGGGGTCAGAACAGGCTCCGGCGGCACCGGCAGAGGATTCTACCAATGACAGCAATGTGATTGTGGAAGAAGCAGAACCGGCACCGGCACTTACACCAGATGGCAATGCCGCTCTGGTGGATGATTTTGGTGGCAATAAGCAGCTTATTACTGTTACGACCAAAGCCGGAAATTACTTTTACATCCTGATTGACAGGGCGAATGAGGATAAAAAGACTGCTGTTCACTTTCTGAATCAGGTGGATGAAGCGGATTTGATGGCACTGATGGAAGATGGAAATGCTAAAGAGGAGTCGTCTGCTGTGTGTAGCTGCACGACAAAATGTGAAGCAGGGGCAGTCAATACGGCCTGCCCGGTCTGCGCAACTGATAAGAGTAAATGTACGGGCAAAGCACCGGAACCTCCGGCAGAAACACCAGAGCCGGAAAAAGAGACGCCTGCCGGACTAAATCCGGCTGCGCTGATTCTTCTGCTGGCTCTGCTGGGCGGCGGTGGCGTATTTGCCTACATGAAGCTCATGAAGAATAAACCTAAGACCAAGGGCAATGACAGTCTGGACGATTATGATTATGGCGAGGAAGATTCCGAGGAATGGGAAACCGAGGATGAGGAGTCGGACGAACCGGACGCTGATGGGGGCAGCACAGAAGAAGATGACGAGGACAGCGTGAAATGACCCGTTTCACAGACAGTCCCTATGAACGCATGATGACACGCAGGCCGGAGGGCGGGAGGGAAACTTCCCGTCCTCATTCTTTATCCCACAACCACCCCTGCTATGGTTGCGGGAGTTATGGAAGTCCCTGCGTAGGTATCTGCCATCGTGAGATGGAACGCTGGCTCAAAGAAAGGAAACGAAAAAAATGAGTGTTCTGATTATATTTATCAAGCTGATTGCTGTTTTTGACCTGCTGGTAATTGCTGTGTATTTTGGCGGCGACATTCTTTCTACCATGTTAAACAAACTTTGGAGAAAGCCAAAGCAAGATGACCCCTTTGATTTCTCCTTAGATACCATGACAGTTTCATTGTCCATAGATTCTATCCGTCAGCTTTATTCCGGTGACGCGGCAGATTTTGTGGAAGAAAAGATCCTGCCAAATGCGGAGAAAACAATGGCCGTTTTGACGGAACAAGAACAGACGGCGGCTCATCTGCTCTTATCCGCTTTGATCGGTTTTCTTGCAGCAGAAGCTCCTATGGATGAACAGAGCTTTCCCTTGATGATGGAACTTCTGAACTGCATGGAAGGGGAAAAAGAAGATGGTTGTCAGGATGCAGTAGATAGTTTACTTGAAGATGCCGCCTGCAATACCCGCCGTCACGAAGAATATTACAGCAATTATCAACGCTACCAGCTGATGCAGGTGGATAAAACCCGTGTCATTTTGGCTTGCCGTATCATCATCAATGACCTGCTGGGGAAACTGTACCGCTATGACTACCGGTTTGGTTATAACCTGCTACTGGATGAGGAAAACAGCATAGAGAAAAAACTGCACACGCCTGTGCGGGAAGAATGGGAGGCTGAAGATTATGAATTTAGTGATTGCTGAAAAACCATCGGTTGCACAAAGTCTGGCTACGGTAATCGGTGCAACTGCTCGTAAGGATGGGTATCTGGAGGGTAACGGCTGGCGTGTCAGCTGGTGCGTGGGCCACCTGGCCGGTCTTGCGGATGCAGACAGCTATGACTCCAAGTATGCCAAGTGGCGATATGATGACCTGCCTATTCTGCCGGAGCATTGGCAGATGGTAGTGGGAAAGGATAAGAAAAAGCAGTTTGATATTCTCAAAAAGCTGATGAACGCCCCGGATGTGACGGAGGTAGTAAATGCCTGTGATGCCGGACGCGAGGGCGAGCTGATCTTCCGCAGCGTCTATGAGCTGGCAGGCTGCCAAAAGCCGATGAAAAGGCTCTGGATTTCTTCGATGGAGGATTCCGCCATAAGGGAGGGCTTTGCAAACCTGCGCCCAGGTGTAGATTATGATGGACTTCGGGATGCTGCTCTCTGCCGTGCCAAGGCCGACTGGTTGGTAGGGATCAATGCCACAAGGCTTTTTTCCGTGCTGTACCACCGCACCCTCAACATCGGGCGCGTGATGTCTCCAACGCTGGCACTCATTGTCCAGCGAGAAGCTGAAATCGACACCTTTAAGCCGGTTCCTTTTTATACCGTGGCGCTGGAGCTGCCCGGTCTTACCATATCCGGGGAGCGCATAAGTGACCGAGCAAGCGCAGAGCAGCTGAAAGAAGCTTGCCAGGATGCAGCTGTCACAATCAAAAAGGTGGAGTGTAAGGAAAAGCTCGAAAAGCCACCTGCCCTTTATGACCTGACTACTCTGCAAAGAGATGCCAACCGCATGCTTGGATTTACGGCCCAGCAGACCCTGGACTATCTGCAAAGCCTGTATGAAAAGAAGCTCTGCACCTATCCCCGTACTGACAGCCGCTATCTGACCGGTGATATGGCAGACAGCCTGCCGGTGTTGGTGAATCTGGTTGCCAATGCTATGCCGTTTCGCAAAGGGATCGCCATTACCTGTGATCCGCAGACAGTCATCAACGATAAGAAAGTAACCGACCACCACGCAGTAATCCCTACCAGAAATCTCAAGGATGCAGACCTTTCTGCCCTTCCTGCGGGAGAAAAAGCGGTGCTGGAGCTGGTGGCCCTGCGTCTGCTGTGTGCCGTGGCCCAGCCCCATATCTATTCGGAAACCGTTGTGATTGCAGCGTGTGCCGGTAGGGAGTTTACCGCCAAAGGAAAAACGGTGAAGCACCCCGGATGGAAAGCACTGGAGGACGCCTACCGTGCCAAAATGAAGGATGCAGAGCCGAAAAAAGAGGGCGCAGAGAAAGCCCTGCCGGAGCTGACCGAAGGACAGACCCTTTCGGTTGTTGCTGCAATCGTCAAAGAAGGCAAAAGCAGTCCGCCCCTGCACTTTACGGAGGACACTCTGTTGTCCGCGATGGAGACTGCCGGAAAAGAGGATATGCCGGAGGATGCCGAGCGAAAAGGTCTGGGGACACCGGCCACCCGTGCCGGTATTTTGGAAAAGCTGGTATCTGCCGGTTTTCTGGAACGAAAAAAGAGCAGGAAAACGGTGCAGCTTCTCCCTTCCCACGATGCAGTTTCCCTGATCACCGTTCTGCCGGAACAACTGCAATCGCCGCTTCTGACTGCCGAGTGGGAGTACCGACTGGGCGAGATCGAGCGCGGGCAGCTTGCCCCGGAGGAGTTTTTGGACGGGATCAGCACCATGCTGAAAGATCTGGTGGGAACTTATCAGGTCATCAAAGGAACTGAGTACCTGTTCACTCCGCCCCGTGAGGTGGTGGGCAAATGCCCTCGCTGCGGCGGTGAAGTTGCAGAACTGCAAAAAGGCTTCTTCTGTCAGAATGATTCTTGCAAATTTGCAATCTGGAAAAATAACAAATGGTGGGCTGCCAAGAAAAAACAGCCGACCAAGGCTGTGGTGTCTGCACTGCTTAACGATGGCCGTGTCCGTGTGACGGGGCTATATTCGGAGAAAACCGGCAAGACCTACGATGCAACTGTGGTTTTGGAGGACGATGGACAGTACGCCAACTTCAAGCTGGAATTTGATCAGCGGAAAGGAGGCAGCCGATGAAGCTCTCTTTAGTGGAACGGGAAACCATTCTCCTTTATAACCAGGCAGAACCAATGGCTGAGGTCTACACCCACGATCCCCGTCTGATGGAGAAGCTGGAACTGCTGGCAAAAAAGCACCCCGACCAGATCACCCGAAAGGACGCCCATAACTTTACCGTCCCAAAGCGGTGTGTATCAGTCCGGGAGCCATATAGCGCAGAACGCCGCAAAGCCGCCAGTGAGCGTGCGAAAGCTGCCGGATACCAGCCCCCTGTGAGAAAGTCCAGCAGTTAAAGGCACATGACAGAGAATGTATTTGAAGCAGTCAAGCAGTCGGTCAGCACCAGAGATGCGGCAGCGTTTTATGGGATCGAGGTCAAACGAAATGGCATGGCCTGCTGTCCCTTTCACGATGATAAGAACCCCAGCATGAAGGTAGACCAGCGGTTCCACTGCTTTGGCTGCGGTGAAGATGGGGATGTGATCGACTTTACCGCAAAGCTCTTTGACCTCTCCCCAAAAGAAGCGGCGGAGAAACTGGCACAGGACTTTGGCCTGATCTATGACAGTCAGGCCCCTCCCCGTAGGAGATATGTCCGGCAGAAAACAGAGGCACAAAAGTTTCGGGAGGACCGGCAGCGGTGTTATCGCGTACTGTCCGATTACTACTATCTGCTGAAAAAATGGGAGGCCGACAATTCTCCCTGGACACCGGAGGAAGAACCGCACCCCCGTTTTGTGGAAGCAATCCAGGAGAAAACCTATGTAGAGTACCTGTTGGACCTTTTTCTTTATGAAAGTGAAGAAGAACAAAAGGCATGGATTGCAGAACACACAGCAGAAATCACACATTTGGAAAGGAGATTGAAAATCATGGCTGAGAACAAACCCACCAACCGAGAGCGGCTAAGGGAAATCACAGATGGCATCGAGCAGGGGATCAAGGAACTGTTTGAGAGTGAAAAGTATATGCGCTATCTGTCCGTCATGTCCCGCTTCCACCGCTATTCGGTAAACAACACCATGCTCATCTATATGCAGAAGCCGGACGCTACATTGGTAGCCGGATACAATAAGTGGAAAGACCAGTTTGAGCGTCATGTAAAAAAGGGCGAGCATGGCATTACCATCATCGCCCCCACACCGTATAAGAAGAAAATCGAGGAGCAGAAGCTGGACCCGGATACCAAGGCTCCGATTCTGGATAAAGACGGAAAGATCGTCACAGAGGAAAAAGAAATCGAAATCCCCATGTTTCGTCCGGTCAAGGTCTTTGATGTAAGCCAGACCGACGGGAAACCTTTGCCGGAGCTTGCTTCCTCCCTTTCCGGCAATGTGCCAAATTATGAGGCATTCATGGAGGCTCTGCGCCGCAGTGCGCCGGTGCCGATCACTTTTGAAGCAATGGCCGCCGATACGGACGGCTATTTTTCTGCCAATCATCAGAAAATCGCCATTCGCCAGGGCATGAGTGAGGTGCAGACGGTTTCGGCCACAGTACACGAGATTGCCCACAGCAAGCTCCACAATCAGAAAAAGATTCAGATTGCCAATGACGAGCAATATCAGGAGATCGAGCTGTTTGATAAACCCGGTCTGTTCTCCAATGGGCGGATTGTCCGTGATAATCTGCCGGAGGGCGTTTATTGCTATGACCTGCGCGGTTCTGACTACGACCCCGGAGAGCCGGTCTGTGTAGAAGAACAAGTGGTTGTAAACCATGCAGGTTCCGTTCTGCTGACAGAGCCGCTGGAGCTGGCGGAAGATGGACGCCTGATGCTGACCGAGGAAGAAGGGCTGAATTTTGTTGGCGGCTTTTCTACCCTCACCCAGTTTTTGCAAGAACAGAGGAAAGATCGCCACACGGAGGAAGTGGAGGCTGAAAGCATCTCCTATGCAGTCTGCAAATATTTTGGCATCGAGACCGGAGAAAACAGCTTCGGCTATATTGCAAGCTGGAGTCAGGGCAAGGAGCTGAAAGAGCTGAGAGCCAGTTTGGAGACCATCAATAAGACCTCCGGCACTTTGATCTCTGACATTGAGCGCCACTATAAGGAAATATGCAAAGAGCGTGGGATTGATCCCCATGCAAAGGCAGAGCCGGAAACCGCCCCGATAGAGCAGCCAGAAGATGCTACTAAGGTAGCCGATAGACAGCCGACCGGCAATCTGACCTACTATGTAGCAGAGTGCATGGAGTTTCCAAACCTTGGAGAATATCACGATAACCTGTCTTTGGAGGAGGCGGTCCGCATTTATCAGGAGATTCCGGCAGAGCGAATGAACGGGATCAAGGGCATTGGCTTTGAGCTGAAAGATGGAAGCGACTATGAAGGACCTTTTCCGATTTTGACCGGGCAGACCATTGACCTGGACACCATTCAGGCAATCGACTATTACCGTGATAATCCGTTGGTGCAAAAAGCGGTAAAGGAACTGGCTGCGGCCATGCCGGAAATGGAGGTGCTGGGAGCGGACGCCAACCAGCAGGAGACTTTGTTTCTGATCGACGATGCCACTTATCTTCATATCCAGCCTTGTGACAGCGGCTGGGACTATACCCTTTACGATGCCGCATCCATGAAAGAGCTGGATGGCGGTCAGCTGGATATGCCGGAGCTTTCCCGCAAAAATGCAGTTCTCCAGATTTGTGATGACAACAATCTGGACAGCACTTCGCTCAGACACGCTCCTATGTCCATGATTGAGACCTTGCAGGAAGCGGCCTATCAGCAAATGCAGGCAGAGACCAGTCAGATGACTGCTTCTTCCCAGCTGCCGGAAGCGCAGGAGCAGGCACTGGATGAATACCCCATGCCGGATGAGCAGGTATCCACACCGGATATGCAGGAATATGGCTACTCCTATGATGGGATGCTCCCTGTTACCAGAGAACGGGCGCTGGAACTGGATGCCGCCGGTTTGACCGTCTATGTGCTACATGAGGACAATACGGAGAGCATGGTGTTTGACCCGCAGGAAATCATGGATCATGGCGGTCTTTTCGGTGTGGACCATGAGGAATGGGAGAAAAGCCCTCAGTTCCACGAAAAGGTCATGGAGCGTCAGGAACATCAGCAGGAACGCGAACAGGCATTTCTCTCTCAGAACAGAGATTGCTTTGCCATCTATCAGGTAAGTCGTGACGATCCGCAGAATGTGCGCTTTATGAATCTGGACTGGTTAAAGTCCCATAACATTTCCATAGACCGCAGCAATTATGACCTCATTTACACAGCTCCTCTGAGGGAGTCTGGCACTGTGCCGGAGCAGCTGGAAAAACTCTATCAGCAATTCAATCTGGAAAAGCCCGTGGACTTTCACAGTCCCTCCATGAGCGTCAGCGACATCGTTGCGATCAGACAGGACGGTAAGGTATCCTGTCATTACTGTGACAGTGTTGGTTTTACCCAGATCCCCGGATTCCTGCCAGAAAACCCGCTGAAAAATGCGGAAATGATGCTGGAGGACGATTACGGCATGATCGACGGTATCATCAACAATGGCGCAAAAGAGCCCACGGTGGCAGAGCTGGAACAGCAGGCCCGAAGCGGTCAGCCCATTTCCCTGATGGAGTTGGCAGCCGCCACCCATCGGGAGGAACGGGAAAAGAAAAAGTCCGTCATGGAGCAGCTGAAAGGCCAGCCCAAGACAGAACACAAAAAGACAGCACCCAAAAAGAGTGCGGAAAGGGAGATTTGATATGGGAAACTTTACTTTTGAGGAAATGAACCTGATGTGCATTTACAATACCGGCAGCCGCACCGGGCTGATTGACAGTCTGCGTGAGATGCGCGGCGAGCTTTCGCCGGAGGAAACGGAGCTGAGAGAGTTGACCGACAGCGCCCTTACGAAGCTCTGTGCGATGACCGATGAGAAGTTTGCCGAACTGGAGCTGTACCCGGATTTTGACCAGTAAACAACATAACCGCAGGGATGGGGTGGCGATCTGCCACCCCACCTTTTTACCCCAAAACTGAAAGGAGGACAGAACACTATGCCAACCAAAGCTGAACTATATGCACAGATGGCGGAGAAGGTGACAACGCAGCTCACGGGGAGCTGGCAGGAATGGGCAGGGTTTCTCACTACTGCTTCCCGCCTTTACAAGTACCCGTTCCATGAGCAGCTGATGATCTATGCCCAGCGACCGGACGCCACCGCCTGTGCGGAGTACGATTTGTGGAATGAAAAGATGGGCCGGTATGTAAGGCGCGGCTCCAAGGGAATCGCTCTGGTGGACGATTCCGGGGACAGGCCCCGCCTGCGCTATGTTTTTGATATTTCCGACACCGGAACCCGTGAACATTCCCGCACTCCCTGGCTGTGGCAGCTGGAGGAGCGCCATTTGGATTCGGTTCAGGCCATGCTTGAGCGCACCTATGATGTTTCCGGTGATGACCTTGCCGGACAGCTCACCGAGGTAGCCGGAAAACTGGCTGAGGAATACTGGACGGAGCATCAGCAGGACTTCTTCTATATCGTTGACGGTTCCTTTTTGGAGGAATATGATGAGTTTAACATCGGAGTACAGTTCAAGGCAGCCGCCACCGTCAGCATCACTTACGCTTTGATGTCCCGCTGCGGACTGGAGCCGGAACGCTACTTCGACCACGAAGATTTCATGGCGATCTTTGATTTCAACACCCCGTCCACCATCGGGGCGCTGGGAACAGCGGTCAGCCAGATCAACCAGCAGGTGCTGCGGCAGATCGGCGTTACCGTCCGAAATGCAGAGCGCGAAGCCAACCAAGAAAGGAGCAAACAAGATGAACAATCCCATGACCTATATCCAGAACGGAGACTATCTGATTCCCGACCTGAAGCTGAGCCAGCAGCCGGAGAAACCTCTGGGCAAATACGGCAGGATGAGGAAAACCTACCTGAAGGAACACCGTCCCATCCTCTACAACCAGATGTTGCTGAGCGAGAAGCTGTACCAGCACCTTCTGGAGATCGACGAGACCGCCCAGAACAGACTGGAGCAGATGATGCCCCAGCTGGCGAAGGAAGCGGGAGCCACCGAGGAACTGAAAGCCAGCGATCCCATGAAGTGGGTGGGGCTGATGAACACCTGCAAAGCTCAGGCAGAGGAGATTCTGATGGCGGAGCTTATCAACAGCTGACTCTAAACCTGTTCCTCTCCGAAGCGGAACAGATCCAATCCATAGATGAAGCAGAGAATGTAGCACATACATCCTCTGCTTTTTCTTTTGCCCAAAATGACATTGACCATGTGCTACGTTTGGGAGGCAATACAGACCGTCAGAGGGAGCGTGTGGTTGCAGCCTTTGAAAAGCAGAAAACCACCGCTGAGATTGCCGAGATACTGAAAACGCTGTACCACGGTGGCAACGGCCTTGGCAGTGTGAGTGCATGGTATGCCGAGGATGGTATCCATCTTTCCCACGGGAAGTCTGTCCGTTATGACAGGTCTGCCCAGGTCATTTCTTGGGAGCGCGCCGCAGAGCGTATCGGGGAGCTTTTGGAAAGTGGTCAGTTTGCCTCCAATGTGGAGCTTGCAGAAGCGGCAGGCTATGAACGATCCCTCCTCTCGGAAAAGCTCTGGCATCTGTATCACGATCTCAGTGAGGACGCCAGAAAAGCCGGATATTTGTCCTGCCTGTCAGAGATCAAAGGCAATGGATTCCCAGAGGAGACCCGCCGTCTGACGGAGCAGCTGAGTGAACCGGCTTTCCGCCAGACCCTCAAGGAAGAATACGCTGCCTTCTGGACTGCCTATCAGCAGGACCGTGACCTGTTGCGCTTTCATTACCATAGGTCAAGGGAAATCTGGGAGAACCTGAAGGATCTTGACCTGCCACGCAGAACTTTTTCTTCGGACCTTTCCCAAGTGCCAACCGTCCAGCATTTCATTACCGAGGATGAGATCGACGCCGCCATGACCGGCGGCAGCAGTTTTGCCGGAGGAAAAGGCCGTATCTATGCGTTCTTCATGGAAAACCATACGGATAAGGAAAAAGTGAGATTCCTTAAAGACGAGTATGGCATTGGCGGACGCTCTCATGCCCTGTCCGGCGCAACACACAGCGGCGAAGATCACGATGGGAAAGGACTGCACTATAAAAAGCAGGACTGCCCGGATGTTCACTTGAACTGGGAAAAGGTTGCCAAGCGCATTACCTCACTCGTCCAGAAAGGCCGCTATCTTACCGAACAGGAACAAGCGCAGTATGACAAGATCCAGGCTGAAAAGGATCTGGCAGAAGAAGATGCCATTCATGCCCAGCAGCCGGAGATAGAGGAAGAAACGCCAAAGCCTACCCTTCGGGAGCAGTTTGAGCAGTATAAGCCTGTGGTGACTGCCGCCATATCTGAGGATGTGGCATATCGAAATGCCTGCGGTCATTCCGACCGTGAAAATGCTGTCATCGAGGGCAATGCCGCTGTGCGCCGTGCGGTTCTTGGCTCTAAGGATATGGAGCTGATCCGCCTTTATTCGGATGTGCCGGAGTTCCGCCAGCGTTTGCACCGGGAAGTGATCGACGAAACCTATCCAAAGCTCCATGAGCTTCTGCGCCCTCTTTCTCAGGAGGATATTGACAAAGCTCTCTGTGTTTGGAACGGCAATATCGAGAGTAAACACGCTGTCGTCCGCTATATGAAAGACCATGCAAGAGAGAAGGATACCGCTGCATGGCTGGCTCAGGAATACGGTGGCGGAAACAGCCCGTTCGTTGTCCGTGCCGGAAGCCCGGAGGAAACACAGCTGCCCTGGCCGAAGGTACAGCGCAGGCTTGCCCAGCTTATTCAGGAGGACCGGTTCTATACCGAAGAAGAACAGGATCGTTTTGACAATATCGACCCTATTGCCATCCGGGAAGCTCTGGAGGAAAGAGGGATCGTCAACGGACAGGTGGCAGATCCGGAAAAACTGGACAATTCCTCATTTATCCAGCAGGTAATGTCGGATGTAGAGCAGATTGCAGCTGCCGAGACAGAACAGACTTCCGAAGTTTCCATTTCCGATGAGGAATATGATGCAGTTCGCCGCCCAATTCCGCAAAGAACCTCCTATGACCCAGCCGCCCCGGTCTATGCCGTGGGCGATACCGTGTATATCGAGGATGACGCCTATCAGATCACAGAGCTGCGGGAGGACACCGTACAGCTTCTGCCCACTGGGATGGTATATCCCATCTACCGGGCAGAGCGCAAAGAACAGTTCGAGCAGATGCTTCGGGCAGACCGCCGCAATGCTTACTATACTGAGTTTCTTCCTACTGACCCGGACAAGGCAGATCAGGACTTGCGGGATGTATTGGCTCATGGACTGATGGATGAAGCGGATAAAAAGCAGATTTCCACGCTGCTGGAATCCGGCAGGAGCAACAGCGAGATCGCCTACTGGCTGATCAGAGCCTATTCCGGTGAGATTGAGACACTGAATCTGGAGACCGGCGATATTGCCGATTACCGTACCACGGCACAGGGCATAGAACTGGAAGTCATGGATGCAGAGGAAAAGCGTCTGGCTATGCTGTATTTCCGCTGGGATGAGGTTGCGCCTTTGCTGCGCGGGATGTATGCCCGTCAGCAGGACGGTTTTGGACAGGAACAGCCCCAACCGGCTGCCGAATCCCCGGCCTTCCATTCCGAGACCATGGCCGTCTATCCGGGCGATAAGAACCATCTACCTTATGATGTGGTGGTGGAACGGCTGCATATCGAGGAGCCGGAGCCGCCAGCCCCTGTAACAGAGCCGGAGAAAACCTTTGAGGAAGTGTTGGATGAACACCCGGTTTCCATTCAGGTCAACGGCCAGTGGCAGACCTTCCCCAATGCCAAAACTGCCGAGGAAGCCTCCTATGAGGAATACAAGGCTAACCTGCGCCGCAATGCACAGAACTTCCGCATTACCGATGAGCATTTGGGCGAAGGCGGTCCAAAAGCCAAGTTCCAGGCAAATGTTAATGCCATTCGTTTGCTGAAAGAGCTGGAATCTGCCGGACAGCAGGCAAGCCCCGAACAACAGGAGATTCTTTCCCGTTATGTGGGCTGGGGCGGTATTCCTGATGCTTTTGACCCAGAGAAACCGGCATGGGCTTCCGAGTATACCCAGCTGAAAGAGCTGCTGACCCCGGAGGAATATGCCGCCGCCAGAAGCTCCACCCTCAACGCTCATTACACCAGCCCTATGGTCATCAAAGCGATTTATGATGCTGTGGGCCGTATGGGATTTGAGACCGGAAATATTCTGGAGCCATCTATGGGTGTGGGAAATTTCTTCGGTATGCTGCCGGAGGAAATGCGAAACAGCCGTCTATATGGTGTGGAGCTTGACCCGGTTTCCGGGCGTATCGCAAAGCAGCTCTACCCCAAGGCCGACATCACCGTGGCCGGGTTTGAGACCACCGACAGGCGAGATTTCTTTGACCTTGCCATTGGCAATGTGCCTTTTGGTCAGTATCAGGTCAATGACAAAGCCTACAACAAGCTGAATTTCAACATTCATAATTACTTTTTCGCCAAAGCATTGGATCAGGTGCGTCCCGGCGGTGTGGTAGCTTTTGTGACCTCCCGCTATACCATGGATGCCAAGGATTCCACCGTGCGCCGCTATCTTGCCCAGCGTGCCGAGCTGCTGGGAGCGATCCGTCTGCCTAATGACGCGTTCAAAAAGAATGCCGGTGCCGAGGTTGTATCGGACATCATCTTTCTCCAAAAGCGGGACCGTCCGCTGGACATTGCACCAGAGTGGACGCAGACCGGACAAACGGAGGATGGGTTTGCCATCAACCGGTATTTTATCGACCACCCGGAAATGGTGCTGGGCAGACAGGAGCCGGTAAGCACTGCTCATGGTATGGATTACACCGTGAACCCTATCGAGGGACTGGAGCTTTCCGACCAGCTGCATGATGCTGTGAAGTACATTCATGGCACTTATCAGGAGGCAGAGCTGCCGGAGCTGGGCGAAGGCGAAGCCATTGACACCTCCATTCCTGCCGACCCAAATGTGAAGAACTATTCCTATGCCATTGTAGACGGGCAGGTGTACTATCGGGAAAACAGCCGTATGGTGCGCCCTGACCTCAACGCCACCGCCGAAGCCCGCGTGAAAGGTCTTGTGGGACTGCGTGATTGTGTGCAGGAACTGATCGACCTTCAGATGGATGCAGCGGTTCCGGACAGCACCATTACCCAAAAGCAGGCGGAACTGAACAGCCTCTATGACAGCTTTTCTGCCAAATACGGTCTCATCAATGACCGTGCAAACCGTCTGGCCTATGCAGACGATTCTTCCTATTACCTGCTCTGTGCGCTGGAAGTCATCGACGAGGACGGAAAGCTGGAACGCAAGGCAGATATGTTCACCAAACGGACCATCAAGCCCCATCAGGCGGTGGCTGTGGTGGATACGGCAAGTGAAGCACTGGCGGTGTCCATCTCGGAAAAAGCCTGCGTGGATATGGACTATATGAGCCAGCTTACCGGAAAAACAAAAGAAGAACTGGCCGGAGAGCTGCAAGGCGTAATCTTCCGTGTACCGGGACAGTTGGAGCAGGACGGAACGCCCCATTATGTGACTGCTGATGAATACCTCTCTGGCAATGTACGCCGAAAACTGCGTCAGGCGCAGCGGGCGGCACAGCAGGACCCGGTTTATGCAGTCAATGTGGAAGCTCTTACCGCCGCCCAGCCCAAAGACCTGGATGCGTCGGAGATCGAGGTGCGGCTGGGCGCTACCTGGATTGACAAGGAGTACATCCAGCAGTTTATGTACGAGACCTTCAACACCCCGTTTTATCTCCAGCGCAGCATTGAGGTCAACTATTCCTCCTTTACTGCTGAATGGCAGATCAAGGGGAAATCTTCTGTATCCTACAACGATGTGGCAGCTTATACCACCTACGGAACCAGCCGCGCCAACGCCTACAAGATTCTGGAGGATTCCTTAAACCTGCGGGATGTCCGTATCTATGACACCATAGAGGACGCAGACGGAAAAGAGCGCCGCGTACTAAATGCCAAGGAGACCACTCTGGCTGCCCAAAAACAGCAGGCGATCCGGGAAGCCTTTAGGGACTGGATCTGGAGAGACCCGGAGCGCCGCCAGACTTTGGTGCGCCAGTATAACGAAGAAATGAACTCTACCCGTCCCCGCGAGTATGATGGCAGCCATATCACTTTTGGCGGCATGAACCCGGCCATTACCTTGCGGGAACACCAGAAAAGTGCCATCGCCCATGTGCTGTATGGCGGAAATACCCTGCTGGCACACGAAGTAGGCGCGGGCAAAACCTTTGAGATGGTGGCCGCTGCGATGGAAGCCAAACGCCTGGGCTTGTGCCAGAAATCTCTCTTTGTGGTTCCCAACCACCTGACTGAGCAGTGGGCATCGGAGTTTCTGCGCCTCTATCCTTCTGCCAACATCTTAGTCACAACCAAAAAGGACTTTGAGACCCATAACCGCAAGAAGTTCTGCGCCCGTATTGCGACCGGTGACTACGACGCCATCATCATGGGACACAGCCAGTTTGAGCGTATCCCCATCAGCCGGGAGCGTCAGGAACGGCTTCTCTATGAGCAGATCGACGAGATCACCGAGGGTATCGCAGAGGTGCAGGCCAGCGGCGGCGAGCGTTTTACCGTCAAGCAGCTGGAGCGTACCAGAAAGTCTCTGGAAGCCAGACTGGAAAAGCTGCAAGCCGAGGGGCGAAAAGATGATGTGGTAACTTTTGAGCAGCTGGGTGTGGACCGGCTGTTTGTGGACGAGGCCCACAACTACAAGAACCTGTTTTTATACACAAAAATGCGGAATGTGGCTGGTCTTTCCACATCGGACGCGCAGAAATCCTCCGATATGTTTGCCAAGTGCCGCTATATGGATGAGATTACCGGAAACCGTGGCGTGATCTTTGCCACCGGCACACCGGTCAGCAACTCCATGACCGAGCTTTACACCATGCAGCGTTATCTTCAATATGAACGCCTGCAAGAACTGAACATGACCCACTTCGACTGCTGGGCTTCCCGATTTGGGGAGACCGTCACAGCATTGGAGCTGGCACCGGAAGGCACCGGCTACCGGGCAAGAACGAGATTCAGCAAGTTCTTTAATCTGCCGGAGCTGATGAACCTGTTCAAAGAAGTGGCGGACATTAAGACTGCCGACCAGTTAAATCTCCCTACCCCGGAAGTGGAGTACCACAACATCGTGGCGCAGCCCACCGAACATCAGCAGGAAATGGTCAAAGCTCTTTCGGAGCGTGCATCGCTGGTACACAGCGGAACTGTTGACCCGTCCCAGGATAACATGCTCAAGATTACCTCGGATGGCCGTAAGTTGGGGCTTGACCAGAGGATCGTCAACCAGATGCTGCCGGACGAACCTGGCACAAAGGTCAATCAGTGTGTGGACAACATCATGCAGATCTGGCGGGACGGCAAAGCTGACAAGCTGACCCAGCTGGTGTTCTGCGACATTTCTACACCACAGGCCAAAGCTCCTGCAAGCAAGGCGGCGAAAACGCTGGATAATCCACTGCTTCACGCATTGGAAGGCGCTGTGCCTCTGCCGGAACAGGAACCGACCTTTACGGTATATGACGATATTCGTCAGAAACTCATTGCTCAGGGGATGCCTGCCGACCAGATCGCTTTTATCCATGAAGCCAATACCGAAGTGCGGAAAAAGGAGCTGTTCTCTAAAGTCCGTACCGGTCAGGTTCGTGTCCTTTTGGGCAGCACCGCCAAGATGGGCGCAGGCACCAATGTGCAGGACCGTCTGGTGGCACTTCATGATCTGGATTGTCCGTGGAGACCCGGAGACCTTGCCCAGAGAAAGGGGCGTATCGAGCGTCAGGGCAACCAGAACCCCCTTGTTCATGTGTACCGCTATGTGACCGAGGGAACCTTTGACGCATACCTCTGGCAGACAGTGGAGAACAAGCAGAAATTCATCAGTCAGATCATGACTTCTAAATCGCCGGTGCGTTCCTGCGATGATGTGGATGAAACAGCCCTCAGTTTTGCCGAGATCAAGGCTCTGTGTGCCGGAGATCCCCGCATCAAGGAGCGTATGGATTTGGATGTGGAGGTATCCCGCCTGAAGCTGATGAAAGCCGACCACCAGAGCAAGCAATATCGTCTGGAGGACCAGCTGCTCAAATACTTCCCGGAGGAGATTGAAAAGCACAAAGGTTTTATCAAGGGCTTTGAATCCGATCTGGAGGTTTTGACAGCTCACCCGCACCCGGAGGACGGTTTTGCTGGTATGGAGATTCGTGGAGACCTGCTGACCGATAAGGAGAACGCCGGTGCAGCCCTTTTGGATGCCTGCAAGGAGGTCAAAACCTCCGATCCGGTGCAGATCGGCAGCTACCGGGGTTATGCCATGTCCGTGGAATTTTCCGCTTGGAAACAGGAGTATACGCTCCTGCTGAAAGGACAGATGACCCACCGGGCAACCCTTGGTACAGACCCTCGCGGAAATCTTACCCGTATCGACAATGCCATCGCCCAGATGCCCCAGCGTCTGGAGGCGGCAAAGGCCCAGCTGGATAACCTCTATCAGCAGCAGGCTGCCGCAAAGGAGGAAGTCGGAAAGCCATTCCTTTATGAAGAAGAACTGCGAAGCAAAAATGCCCGTCTGGTGGAGCTGGATACTTTGCTCAACATCGACGGAAAGGGACAGGCGCACGCAGAGGCTGTTGTTGCCAAAAGCACACGGACTTCGGTGCTGGACAGCCTGAAGCGTTCGGCGACGCCCCGCAGTACAGACAAGAAACCAAAACAGCATGAGGAGGTGCGATAACATGAATACCAATAATCTGAATACGGCCCTTTATGAAAAGATGGCCACTGAGCAGGAAAAATATAGGGACTGGTTGAAAAGCCAGCCCCCGGAAGAAATCCTGCACCACACCTATGAATATACTGTCCGTGAGGATATTGTGATGGCGATGGAGGAGCTGGAGCTGACCGACGCACAGGCCCAGGCGCTTTTGGAATCTCCCTCGCCGCTGGCGGATGTGTACCGTTATTTTGAAAAGCTGGAGAACGGCTATATGGATATGATCCGGGACAGCATTGAGAACCGTGCCGACGATGTGTGCAGAGCTAAAGAGGAACTGCGAACAACACCGGTCTATCCCCATTCAGCTGCTTATGCGAGAGAACATGGGGAGCTGGAGCAGTACCGAGCTTCCAACAATGTAAATCTCCAATGCAAGGAGTCCATTGAAGCGGCGGTGCGGGAACACTTCGACGGAATGTATCTCAGCCACGATGCGGCAAAGGGTGTGATCGAGACCTATGGCATGGAGCGTGTATCTATGGTTCTGTCTAACACGGTCCAGCTTCAGGACTGGGATGGGCGCTACTCCCGACGCAACAAAGAATGGGCCAAGACCATTCCCAACGATAATCCCGAAACCGTCCGTTGTGGTTATGCCTTAAACAGCCACCCTGCTGTGCTGGATGGTTTTATTGATCTGGTGCGTGAAGAACAGCAGCGCAGCCGTACCCAGAGAGAAAAACTGGAACCGTCCCGTCCCTCAGTACGGGATAAGCTCAAACAGGAACCGCCTGCCCATAAGCCTGCCGCCCCGAAGAAACAGGAGCCGGAGCGATGAGCAGCCCCAAGCGCAAGCGGGATGTGCCGGTTCTGTTTTGGGTATCCGCTGATGAAATGGAGTTGATTCAGCAGAAAATGGCACAGTTTGGGACAAAAAACCTGAGCGCCTATCTGCGGAAAATGGCTGTGGACGGCTATGTGGTGCAGCTGGATTTGCCGGAACTGAAAGAACTGGTATCCCTGCTGCGCCGGAGCAGCAACAACTTAAACCAGCTGACCCGCAAGGTGCATGAGACCGGGCGGATTTATGATGTCGATTTGGAGGATATATCCCAGCGGCAGGAAAAGTTATGGGACGGAGTTAAAGAGATACTGACACAACTCTCCAAACTTTCGTAACCGGGACAAATACCCCATTTGCGGAGGGAGGAACGGCGTTTCTTCGCCGCGCCTTCCTCCGCTTTTTCTTTTTGCCCGTATCCTTGCCTTTTGGCTGTGAGATAGGGATAATGGAATCAGGAACAGGAACTGTGATTTTGGGAGGAGGCATAACAATGAGGGCATTGGTATTTTTGTTGAAACTGCTGTTGAAGATCGTGATGGTTCCGGTGATTCTGGCGCTGACCCTGTTCGTTTGGATTTGTGTGGGGATCGTCTATGTCTCCGGTCTGGTGCTGGGGCTTATCAGCATGGTGATCGCCCTGCTGGGTGTGGCGGTTCTGCTGACCTGTTCCCTGCAAAACGGCATTATCCTGCTGGTGATGGCATTCCTTATTAGTCCCTATGGTCTGCCGATGGCTGCCATCTGGCTACTGGGCAAGGTGCAGGATTTGAAGTTTGCCATTCAGGATTTGGTTTATGGATAAAATGCGCGGTCACAAAAATGCCAGACAGTGTCTGTTAAATTGCTATATTTACTTCTGTGCTACATCCGTGTATAATAGTAGCACGAAAGGAAGTGATGGATGTGACCAAATCAGAACGGTTTGAGCAATTAGACAGACT
Organism: Blautia sp. AF19-13LB; assembly: GCF_003479105.1. Lineage (NCBI taxonomy): Bacteria > Bacillati > Bacillota > Clostridia > Lachnospirales > Lachnospiraceae > Blautia > Blautia sp. AF19-13LB. Next base: position 16,173 of record NZ_QUGO01000025.1, on the reverse strand, counting down.
TCTGACTGAGCATGATGGGATGCTGCAAACCGCACAGGTAATCGCCAGCGGAATTGTAAAACCCATTTTTTATGAATATGTCAAAGAGAAAAATCTTCAGCAGGTTGCTCACGGAATTTATGTCTCCGAGGACACCTGGATTGATGCGATGTTTCTGTTACATCTGCGATGTGGTCAGGCAGTATTTTCCCATGAATCAGCGCTATTTTTCCATGACTTGACAGACCGGGAACCATCTCCATACGCTATCACGGTGCGCAGAGGGTACAGCACCACTCGCTTAAAGGCAGAGGGCCTTTCTGTTTACACCATCAAACCAGAATTATATGAGGTAGGGTTGACAACTGGCCAAACACCTTTTGGGCATACGGTTCCTGTCTATGATATGGAGCGCACCATCTGCGATCTGCTCCGCAGCCGAAGCAGCATGGAAATACAGACTTTTCAAGGTGCGCTGAAGATGTATGCCAGAAGAAAGGACAAGGATCTGCGGACTTTGATGCGGTATGCCGGTATGTTCCGGGTTGAAAAAATTTTACGGCAGTATTTGGAGGTGCTTTTATGATAAAGACAGCAAGGCAGCTAAAAGATTTGATTCGCAATCTTTCCAGAGAAAAATCTGCGGATGCACAGCTTTTAATGCGAAACTATATGATGGAGCGTTTTCTGGAGCGTATTTCCCTTTCTGAATATCGTGATAAATTTATTCTGAAAGGCGGGATGCTGGTAGCGGCAATGGTTGGACTGGATGCCCGTTCCACGATGGACTTGGACGCTACTGTAAAAGGAGCCAATGTTAATGTAGAGGACATCGAGAACCTGATTTCTGCTATTGTGAGTGTGCCGATTGATGATGGCGTCAAATTTCAGCTGAAAAGCATTTCAGAGATTATGGATGAAGCGGAGTATCCTGGGATTCGGGTCAGCATGACTACAACCTTTGACGGTGTGGTGACACCTTTGAAGATTGACATTTCCACAGGGGATGCCATTACCCCCAGGGAGGTACGCTACTCTTTCAAGCTGATGCTGGAAGATCGCTCTATTGACATTTGGGCATACAATCTGGAAACCGTTCTGGCTGAAAAGCTGGAAACAATCATCACCAGAACCACCACCAACACCCGCATGAGAGATTTCTATGACATTTATATTCTGGATCAGCTCCACGGGAACACATTGAACCGGCAGACGCTCTATGATGCACTGTTGGCAACTGCCAAAAAACGCGGAACCGAACGGCATCTTACAGAAGCTGTGGATGTTTTGAATGAAGTGGAAAGCAGTCCTGTGATGCAGAAACTTTGGGAATCTTACCGCAGGAAGTTTTCCTATGCGGCAGATCTGGAGTGGAACATCATCATGGGGGCGGTTCGCAGTTTATATGCGCTCAGTGAAAAGGAATCGAGCCTATGAAGAAGCATGGACATTATTGTAAAGTCTGCGGAGAATATAAGGCTAACGAAAAATTTTCCGGCAAAGGTCATGCGGCGCACATCTGTAAATCCTGTGCTTCTTTATCGCCGGAGAAACAAGCAGAGCAAATGACGGTAAACCGCTTACTGAATCTCCCTTGGCGGTTATCAAAGGAGCAGATTTCCTGGCTGAAAAACCGAATGAAAGATAAGCGCCCGGAAGTTCGTGCACTGGCAAAAGAACAATACGAGATGAGGTTTCCTCCGAAGCGGTTAGAGGACATCGAGGACGATTTTATAGAATAGCAAAAGCGGTCTGCACCATGCAGGCCGTTTCTTTTTAAGAAAGGAGGCCCTTCTATGGCAACCACACGCATCATGCCCCTGCATATCGGCAAGGGCCGCACCGAAAGTCAGGCAATCAGCGACATCATTGATTATGTGGCAAATCCGCAAAAGACCGACAACGGAAAACTAATTACCGGCTATGGCTGTGACAGCCGGACCGCCGATGCAGAGTTCCTTCTGGCGAAGCGGCAGTATATCTCCGCCACCGGGCGGGTGCGCGGGGCGGATGATGTGATCGCTTACCATGTGCGCCAGTCCTTCAAACCCGGAGAGATCACACCGGAGGAAGCAAACCGCATGGGCGTGGAATTTGCCAAGCGGTTCACCAAGGGCAATCACGCCTTTGTGGTCTGCACCCACATAGACAAATCGCACGTTCATAATCACATCATCTGGTCGGCGGTCAATGCAGATTGTGACCGAAAGTTCCGCAACTTTTGGGGCAGCACCAGAGCCGTCCGGCGCTTGAGCGATACCATCTGCATCGAGAACGGATTGTCCATTGTGGAGGACCCAAAACCCCACGGAAAAAGCTACAACAAATGGCTGGGTGATCAGGCCAAGCCCTCCCATCGGGAACAGTTGCGGGTGATGATTGACCATGCGCTGGAGCAGAAACCGGCGGACTTTGATGCGCTGCTGAAGCTGCTTTCCGAAATGGGCTGTGAAGTATCCCGGCGCGGGAAAGCAATCCGGCTCAAAGCGCCCGGCTGGAAGAATGTAGCCCGCATGGATGACAAGCTGGGGGCCGGGTACAGTGAAGCAGAAATCCGTGCGGTGCTGGCCGGTGAAAAACAGCATACGCCCCGTAAAAAATCCATCGTGCAGCCGGAGCAGCCCAAGGTCAATCTGCTGGTGGACATTCAGGCAAAATTGCAGGCAGGAAAAGGTGCTGGCTATGCGCGTTGGGCTAAAGTTTTTAATCTGAAGCAAATGGCACAGACCATGAATTACCTGTCAGAGCATAACCTGCTGGAGTATGCGGTTTTGGAAGAAAAGGCTGCGGCTGCCACGGCACATCACAATGAGCTTTCGGCGCAGATCAAAGCGGCTGAAAAGCGCATGGCAGAGATCGCTGTTCTGCGTACTCACATCGTAAATTATGCCAAGACCCGTGAGGTCTATGTGGCATACCGCAAGGCCGGCTACTCTAAGAAATTCCGGGAAGAGCATGAGGAAGAAATTCTGCTCCACCAGGCGGCTAAGAATGCCTTTGATGAGATGGGCGTCAAGAAGTTGCCCAAGGTCAGAGAGTTGCAGACAGAGTATGCGAAATTGCTGGAAGAAAAGAAAAAGACCTATGCCGAGTACCGGCGTTCCCGTGAGGAAATGCGGGAGCTTTTAACGGCAAAGGCCAATGTGGATCGGGTGCTGAAAATGGAGGTAGAACAGGATGTTGAAAAAGAAAAAGACCACGGCCAGCGGTAAGCTGGTCCTGGTCAAAAGCGTTCGCAGAACGCGTAGCCACAGAATGAAATTCTGTGTTCAAAGGGGCTTGGGGGCGCTGCCCTCAACAAGCAAGCGGAGAGGAAAATCATGGAGGGATTTTCTTCTCTGCGGGTCTGTGTGTATTAACACAGGCATTGCTTGCCGGTATTATCCCTGAATCAGAATAATTTCGGAATAACCACTGTTCTAACTATCCCACATGATGGAGGCGGCG
>NZ_QUGO01000025.1:0-12737 GCF_003479105.1 Blautia sp. AF19-13LB | reverse complement strand
GTTCTAACTATCCCACATGATGGAGGCGGCGGGCGTCACCGAGGAACTGAAAGCCCGTGACCCCATGCGCTGGGTGGGGCTGATGAACACGCTGAAAGCACAGGCGGAGGAAGTTATTTTTCAAGAATTGATTTACGCATGAAATTTTAAGTATAAGTAAGGCCGGGATTTTGCTGACAAACGGCAAATCCCGGCCTTAGTCTTATCAGTTTTCCAAATTCTTTGAACGCCTATATTCCAGCGGCGATAGTCCAAACTGTTTTTTGAAAACCGATGCAAATTTGCTTTGGTTCATATAACCGACTTGCTCTGCTACTTCAGCTACGGAGAGTCTTGTGGTAGCAAGTAATTCTGCTGCTTTCTTCATTCTGACTTCTCGCAGATAAATGGATATATTTTGCCCGAAAACACCGCGAAAGTAATTTTTTAAGCTGGTTTCACTGACAGAAAACTGTGCTGCCAATTCCCAGGCTGGATGATGTTGACGCAAATCGGAAGTAATAATTTTTTCTACCCTCTTTGCAATATCTACTTGTGTTTCTGTAAAGAAAGTACAGGCTTGCGATGGAGGAATGTCATTTTGACTTTGCAATAGAGAAAACAGTGCCAATGTGTATATTTTCATTTGTGAAATCGAGAATGGAATTGAAACATCAAATAGGCTCCAAAGTTTTGTTAATATTTCTTCGACTTCGGAGGTGGCAGGTGAAATGTAGGTAGCACCATCAGGGCAGAATCGATCAACAACTTTGTGAAAGTTAATATCAAATTCCCCTTGTACCCATACGCTTTGTGCCGTCAGTGTATCAATATCAATAAAAAATTCCATCCCTTCATAAATGCGGCGCGGATATACATATTGCTTTTGAGCAAAACGCTCGGTTAAAGAGATTTCTCCATCCTTCACATATACAAAGTTTTCATTGTTCAAGATAATTTCGCAACGGCCAGTTACACAGTAGTTTAAGAGCAAAGGGCCTTTTTCTATGGAGCTATCCTCACGAAAATTCGGTGCTGTCCAAGTCGGAGAATTTACAAAGATATAGGCAATAGTAACTCCAGGAAAGAGAGGGAAAAAGGTCATTGAGCCTTTCCCTTCTTTTTCCTTTAAGAGCAGCTCTGTGCTAAAATCACTACGCTGTATTGAAATCCCAGGTATTTCAATACATTTTCTTATAATATCATCAATCTTCATTTCCTGCTCCTGTCATTCGACTACCTGTTTTTTGCTTTGGATTTTAATTATATTATAGAATTGCAAACGAAGTCAGTCAACAAAAAAACTCGTTGCTGTTTGGAGCCAAAAAGATGATTGGTTGTAGAGAGCCATAACTAACTGTGCTATCTTATAAAGAGGTTAGAAAGTGCTAACCGAAAAATGAATGGAGGTATTCATTATGAGCAACAAGTTACAAGCGAAGGACCTGATTAACCTGGGTCTGTTCACCGTTCTCTACTTCGTGATTGGCTGCTGTGTCGCCATCCCCATTGGGTTTGTACCCATCTTTCTGCCGATCCTCGGTGCCCTGTGGTCTTTGATTACAGGTATTCCTTTCATGCTGTTCCTGACAAGAGTGAAAAAATTCGGCATGGTTACGATAATGGGAATTTTAAGTGGTTTGCTGATGGGTTTGACCGGCATGGGGTTCTGGGGCGTACCAATGGGTGTGATCTTTGGCTTACTGGGGGATTTGATCTTGAAATCTGGCGGTTATAAAAGTGCCAAAAAGAGCGTGATTGGTTATGCGGTATTTAGTCTTTGGATGGTTGGTACATACATTCCCATGTATTTCATGGTAGAGGACTCCTGGGCCAGTTTTGCGGCCAGCTTTGGTGAGGAATACGCTGATCGAGTAATGGCTGTCATGCCCATGTGGAGCATTGTTCTGGTAATCGCCGGAATTTTTGTCTTTGCAATTTTGGGCGGTCTGTTGGGTAAGGCGCTTCTGAAAAAGCATTTTGCTAAAGCGGGAATTGTGTAATGAACGGGGTATCATTCTCTGCAACAACCGAAAATAAAAAAGGAATATTGCTTGACCCTCGCACAAAGCTCGTCCTATTGTTGACGATTACGACACTGATGTTCAGCACCAGCAACGAAGGGATTATGAATATTGTCAAGCCCTGCTTAAGCCTTGTGCCTTTTATGTTGATTTTATCGGAGCGTCGTTTCAAAACGGCAGGAAAGTATTTGCTATTATATGTGGCTTGTTTTGTGTTAGAACGGATAGCCCTTACAACATTGAGCGGCCTGCTTTCTTTTATTGTGCTTGCGATTACATCTATCATGACACGGTTTGCACCTGGCATCATGACGGGAGCCTATTTGATTTCATCGACTTCGGTCAGTGAATTTATCGGTGCAATGGAGCGTATGCACATTACAGAAAAAATCGTCATTCCTATGTCTGTGATTTTCCGCTTTTTCCCTACAATCAGCGAAGAATATCAGGCAATCCGGGACGCAATGAAAATGCGGAACATCCATTTTGGCGGAAAAAATCCTTTTCTGATGATAGAATACAGGCTTGTTCCATTGATGGTATCCGTTGTGAAGATCGGCGATGAACTATCTGCTGCTGCGTTGACCCGGGGGCTGGGTGCCCCCGTTAGACGCACAAATGTATGTCAGATCGGTTTTCATTTTCAAGATGTGGTTGCAATCTTGTTCTGTATCATCTGTTTTGTTTTATTTTTATTGCAGCAGCAAATTGTTTTTTGAGGAGGTGAGCCTGTGATACGGATCGACCATGTGACCTTCTCTTATGGAGAAGAAAATGAGAGTGCCAGTGGGGTTCAGGATATAAACCTGAACATAGAAGATGGCCAATTTATCGTGCTTTGTGGCGAAAGCGGCTGCGGGAAAACGACAATTACCCGACTAATTAACGGCCTAATTCCGCACTACTATGAAGGAAAAATGAACGGAGAAGTGTGGGTGAACGGGGCAAAAGTTTCGGAGCAGCCCATTTATGATACTGCGAAAACGGTTGGCAGCGTATTTCAAAATCCACGCTCTCAGTTTTTTAATGTAGATACGACCAGTGAAATTACATTCGGATGTGAAAATCTCGGCCAGCCGGAGCAAAGTATTCGGGAACGATTAGAAAAAACCGTCCGGGATTTTCGTTTAGAGAAACTGATGGGGCGCAATATTTTCCATCTTTCCGGCGGAGAAAAACAGAAAATCGCCTGTGCCGGTGCATCAATTATGGAACCGGATGTACTTGTCATGGATGAACCATCATCCAATCTTGACGCTTCTTCTATTCTTGATTTGAGAGCCACGCTTGCCTTTTGGAAGTCGCAAGGGAAAACGGTTATCGTATCGGAACACCGACTCTACTATCTGCGCGGCCTTGCAGATCGTTTTATTTATATTACCGCCGGGAAAGTGGAAAAGGATTACTCCGCAGCAGAGTTTGAGCGCCTGACGGAGCAGCAGAGAGTCAATTTAGGGCTACGCACCTTTATTCTTGAAGATTTGCTGCCGCCTAAAGCATTGCCGCCGGCCAGAGAACAAATGGAACTTCATAACTTTTGCTTTGCATACAAAAATGAATCAGAAACACTTCACATTCGTGAATGTGAAATCCCTGCAAATCGTATCGTAGGTATTATCGGGAATAATGGAGCCGGGAAATCCACTTTTTCCCGATGTTTCTGCGGTTTGGAAAAGCGTTGTGGTGAAGTTATCTGGAACGGCAGAACTTATCGACCTAAAGATAGGTTAAATACTTGTTATATGGTAATGCAGGAAGTCAATCATCAGCTTTTTACGGAAACGGTATTGGATGAAGTTTTAATCAGTATGGAGGAGGAAAATCAAGAACAAGCAGAAGAAATCCTTGCCAAGTTAGATTTGACAGGCTTCAAGGACAGACACCCCATGTCCCTTTCCGGCGGCCAAAAACAGCGGGTAGCGATTGCCTCGGCAATCGCTTCTAAACGCTCTATTTTATTTTTTGATGAACCGACCAGCGGCCTTGATTATAAACACATGAAAGAGGTTGCAAATGTCCTGCGACAAGTCAGGGACACGGGTATTACCGTGTATGTCATTACTCATGATCTTGAGTTGATATTAGACTGTTGTACGGATATTGTCCATTTTGAGAACGGTTCCATCATTGACCAATTCCAAATGGATGAGGCGGGTCTTGAAAAAATCAGAAACTATTTCATAAAGGGGGTATCTGTAAAATGAAGGAGGAAAAGAAGGAGTCACCCATAGGCATCTTATGGGGATGGGGCAAACCCTATCACGGGAAATTCATCGGCAGCATTGCCCTTGCGGTATTAGGCGTAGCCTGCCAGATGGTGCCTTATTTCTGTGTAGCTCATATTGTTACGCTGATGTTGTCCGGGGATCAGAATTTTTCGCACTATACAGCAGCTTGTGTTATTGCGCTTTGCGGTTATTTGGGAAAAGTCATATTCTCAAATCTTTCCACAACAATTTCTCACACAGCGACCTATTACACGCTGCGAGATCTCCGGGAGAATATTACCGAAAAACTGGCCCGCGTCCCGATGGGGACGATTTTAGATACTCCGTCCGGTCAGTATAAAACGACGATTGTTGACCGGGTAGAAGGGATGGAGCCAACCTTCGCGCACCTGATCCCGGAAATGACTGCAAATGTGCTGGTGCCTTTGGTAATTGTCGTGTATCTATTCGTCATGGACTGGCGCATGGCTCTCCTGTCCCTTGTCACGCTGGTGGTGGGCCTTGCTGTTATGTCTGCTGGCATGAAGAACTATCCCGTTAAGTGGGAGGGCGCGGTTAAAGCGGGAAAGCAGATGGCAAACGCCATTGTAGAGTACATTGGTGGGATTGAGGTAGTCAAAGCATTTAGTCAATCCGCCGGTTCCTACAAAAAATATTCTGACGCAGTAAACTACAATGCCAACTACTATGTGGACTGGATGAGAGAAAACCAGAAAACCATGAGCGCCTACAACGCCATTTTGCCCTCGGTGTTGATCTGTGTGCTACCCTGCGGCTTCGCGTTCTGGCTCTCCGGTAGCCTGGAACTTTCCGCTTTCCTGTCTATCGTAATTTTCTCGCTGGGCCTTGTTGGGCCGATTATCGCGGCCTTTACCTTTACGGACGATTTGGCCGTATTGGGGACAAATGTGGAAGAAATCAGCCAGCTTTTGAACGCTGAAGAACTGAACCATAAGGATGCGCCGGTCAAGCTGGCAGACACCGGCATTTCTCTTAGGTCTGTGTCTTTTTCCTATGACGGGACAACAGAGGTTTTGCATGATGTGAATCTCGCCATCCACCCCGGAACCATGACCGCCCTTGTAGGGCCGTCCGGCTCCGGCAAGTCTACGGTGGCGAAGCTGATTGCCGGGTATTGGGATGTTACATCCGGCAGCATTACCCTCGGCGGCCATGAGCTGAAGGATATGCCGCTGTCTGAAATTGCAGACCAGATTTCCTATGTATCTCAGGACAACTACCTGTTTAACCGCAGTATCCGGGAGAATATCCGCATGGGAAGACCCAGTGCCACGGACGCAGAGGTGGAGCAGGCAGCCAAACAAAGCGGCTGCGACGCCTTTATCCGCAAGCTGGATAATGGCTATGATACGGTTGTCGGCAGCGCCGGTTCCCATCTTTCCGGCGGTGAACGCCAGCGGATTGCCATCGCCCGCGCCATGCTGAAAAATGCGCCGGTTGTCATTTTGGACGAGGCAACTGCCTATATCGACCCAGAGAATGAGGCGCTGGTGCAGAAAGCCATTTCCACTTTAACTGTCGGCAAGACCCTGATTGTGATCGCACACCGGCTGTCTACCATTGTTGGCGCAGATAACATCGTTGTGGTGAAGGATGGAACCATCCACGCACAGGGTACGCATGAGAAGCTGCTGGAAACCTGCCCCCTCTACCGGGATATGTGGCAGGCGCACATCGGCGCGAAAGACCAGATGTAAGGGGGTGTTGTCAGATGTATGGAACATTGAAAAAAATCTTTGCTTTTGCAGGCAGCAAAAAGAGGCTTCTAAAAAAATCCCTGTTATTCTCATTCCTGTCCGGGCTGTTTTCAGCCATGCAGTTTGCCGCCCTCTTTGTAGTGATCGACGCGTTAGTATCTGACAACCGGGACGGAAAGTTTATCTGCATTTCGCTGGGAATTATGGCCGTTTCCCTCATTGGGCGTATCATCACGACCTATTTTTCCACGATGGAGCAGACGGAAACCGGCTATTGCATGGTGGCGGAAAAGCGTATCCACATCGGAGATCGGCTGCGCTACATCCCGATGGGCTACTTCAACAAGAATAGTATCGGGAATATTACCGCCATTGTCACAACAACTTTGGGTGATGTAGAGAACTCAGCAGCCCGTGTCCTGGTGTCAGTGCTGGGCGGTTTTTTCAACTCGGTTGCCCTCGTCATCGTCCTGTTGGTATTTGACTGGCGGATCGGTCTTGTGGCCGCTGCCGGTGTCCTGATTTACCTTGCGGCGGCGGAACTAGCGCTTCGCAAATCTGCCGCGCTCAGCGGGGTACGCCAGCACACACAGGAGTCCCTTGTGGAGTCTGTGTTGGAGTACATTCAGGGGATGGGAATTGTCAAAGCATTTGGACTGGAACGGGACAGCACGCAGTCTATCGGCAGTGCAATTAAGGCGAGCTGCCGGGACAACCTGAAACTGACAAGGGCCAGTGTTCCCTATGACGCCATCAAACAGGCCGTTGTCCGGGTGTTTAGCGTCCTGTTGCTTTTGGCCTCGGTCTGGTTCTGGCTGGACGGCTCCCTGTCGCTGGCCTACGGCTTGATTTTGGTGATTGCTTCTTTCATGGTGTTCAACGATTTGGAGAACGCCGGGAATATGGCCTCTCTGCTACAAATGCTGGCGGCCTCGATGGATACGGCAAACTCCATTGATGACACGCCGGTGATGGACGAGAAAGGCGCTGACATTACGCCGAAGTCCAGCGAGATCGTGTTTGACAAGGTGGATTTTTCCTACGCAGACCGCAAGATATTAGATCAGGTCAGCTTTACCATTCCCGAAAAAACGACTACGGCCATTGTCGGCCCTTCCGGGGCAGGAAAGACAACGATGTGCAACCTGATTGCCCGTTTTTGGGATGTGAATGCCGGGAAGATTACCATAGGCGGTACGGATGTACGGGATTTTAAGCTGGACAGCCTGATGAAGAATATCTCGATGGTGTTCCAGAGCGTATACCTCTTTGCAGATACGATTGAGAACAATATCAAGTTTGGCTGCCCGGACGCCACCCATGAGCAGGTGGTTGAGGCGGCGAAGAAGGCTTGCTGCCATGACTTTATTTCTGCCCTGCCGGATGGCTATGACACTGTGATTGGCGAGGGCGGCGGCACTCTGTCTGGCGGCGAGAAACAGCGGATTTCCATCGCCCGCGCCATACTGAAGGACGCACCCATCATCATTTTGGACGAGGCGACAAGCAGTGTTGACCCGGAAAATGAGGATGAATTGCAGCGGGCTATTGAGGCGCTGACCCATGACAAGACTATCATCATGATTGCCCACCGGCTGAAAACCGTCCGCAACGCCGATCAGATCCTTGTACTGGACAACGCTCATATCGTCCAGCGCGGCACTCATGCGGAGCTGATCCAGCAGAAGGGCCTGTATGCCGACTTTGTATCGGCCAGACAGGAGGCCATCGGCTGGAAGTTGGCTCAGTAAAGGAGGTTCAGATGAAACTTCATGCGTCCGGGGAGGACTACCTGGAAACCATCCTTGTTCTCCAAAAGAAGCTCAGTATAGTGCGCTCCGTAGATGTGGCCCGGCACATGGAGGTCACGAAGCCCAGCGTGTGCCATGCAGTGGCTACCTTGCGGGACGGCGGCTTTCTTATGATGGACGAAGATCACTTTCTCCATCTGACCGATGTTGGCCGGGAAGTTGCCGAAAAAATCTACGAGCGTCACTGCTTCTTTACCGAGCAGCTTATCACCGCAGGCGTTGACCCCAAAACTGCGGAGGCCGATGCCTGTCGTATTGAACACATCATCAGCGATGAGAGTTTTGACCGACTGAAAGAGGCAGCCGAACAAGAGCAAGACTAAAACCGAATAATCCAAGCGATCCTGCCCCGCAAGACGGGGAAAGAAAAAAACCGTTGCAGGGCAGGCAGCTTTGTGCGCCCAAAATGGATTTTCCGGGTACTGCGGCGGTTTTGAGTAACATCAAGGCCGCCGTTCCTTATGCCCTCGACAAAGGAGTGACGACTACACGCTGACACGGCGGCTTTAGGAGGGAGCCGCCGTGAAGCAAAGACCGCTTCGACATAATTCGGCAGGAATTTACCTGTCAAAAAAAGCCTGACCGTCAATCGGCCCCCATCTGCTTATGAACAGGCACTATCGTGGCTGGTCTATAAGCGTCATAACTCCTCTTTTAGCAGCGCCAGCCGCCGTTCTTCGGATGCTGGCGCTTTTGTTTGTCGTTTTTTCGGGAATTTCCCCGAAAGGTGTCGCTCACCGCCTTCATTTCGGTTCACCCGTCAACCCGTGAATCGAAATGGAGGTACATAATGCAGAAGATCAATCTTCGGGAACTGTATCCCGATGTGTATAAAACCGATGTCTTTGTAGACGTGGCCGAGGAAGTCGTGGCCGCAATCCGGGGGCAGGAGCAGGACGATGCCGCCTATGAACGCCGGAAGTTCCGGCACAAGGCTCACTATTCTCTGAACCGGGAGGATGGCATTGAAAACGATGCCCTCAACCGGCCACTCACCCCGGAGGAAGTCCTGGAGCAGAAGCTGCTGCGGCAGGAAGTGTATGCCGCGCTGATGCAGCTGACCGCCATCCAGGCCCGGCGTATCTACGCGCGGTTTTACCTGGGCATGACGGTGGCCGAGATCGCCCGGATCGAGGGTGCTGACCGCCGCCGCGTGTGGGAGAGCATCCGGCGCGGACTGAAGAAGCTGGCGCGGTTGCTGGATACGGCCCAATAACCTGACCGCCGCATAGCGGCAAAAAGAGAGCCGGTGGGGGTTTTTTTTCCTCCACCGGCTTACTTATTCTCTAAATGTTCATCTGGGTCAACCCCAGCCGTCTGCACCATCTCTTTTAGCTCATCAGTCAACGCACGGGTCGAGTTTAACAGCACTTTTCTGGCAGCCGGAGGGCACGAAAGGTAAAGCTGCCGCATATCGTTGGCGGCTTGCTCATCTTCAGGCAGATCGAGATTCATCAGGGAATCTAAAGATAAATTCAAGACTTTGCAAAAAGCGCGCAGAACCTCAAAAGAAGGATTCTTCACCCCTCTTTCGCAGCCTTGAACGTGCTTTAGAGAAACGTGGCTCAGATCTGCGAGTTCCTGCTGCGTCAATCCTTTTTCCTTACGCGCTTTTTGTATCCTTCGTCCCAGCTCTTTTATCAGTTCCATAGGCACTATCGTCTCCTTAATCATATTTTATCGTGCCCATTTCCTTGCGGGAAGAACCTCATAAAAGGCGTTTTTGAGTACGATAGTACCTATTTTATTGTGCTTGTAAGGAGCTTGCGCTGTCCGCAGCTTCTATGAAGGGACAAGGCAAAATATTTTTTTCAAATAAATCGCAGTACAGACAGGACAAATCGCCTGTTTTTGTCATGGCTGTCAAGAAGGAGCTTTTCTTTCGCTGACCTTTGACAACTGAATACACGGCAGAACAGGTACATAACCCGCGCATGAGCGAGTGCAGGACGCCGCGAAGATGGAGCAGCCAGGAGGTGATGGACAAGCTGTTTCGGAGCGATCAACGTCCCTGTGACCCGGATGGTGGCACATCCGGCGCGATGAGGGCGCGGGGGCTTAAAGATACTTCCTCACGGCCCGCCAAAGACTTGGGGGGAACCCTGCGGCGCACGCTACGAACGACGCTGCGGAGTTATGACAGCCGCGCCAGCGGAGACCTGTTCTGTCCCCGGCGTCAGGGATGCGTGGCAAATATGACGAGTAATCCGAACAGAATAACAGTAGCCGCACCAGGTTTTTATCCGAAGATTTCTTTCAGACTGGTGCGGCTGTTTAAGTATTAAGATATTAAGGAGGCGAGAGTGATGTTTGAAAAATTCCATCGAGGTGACATATATTCGGCTGATTTAAGCCCTGGTATCGGCTCCGAACAAAGTGGCTCTCGTCCTGTACTCATTCTTCAAAACAATGTGGGAAATTGTTTCAGTCCTACGATTATTATTGCAGCAATTACCAGTGTAAGCAAAAAAAGCAGAAAGTTCCCCACGCATTACCACTTAAATGACAGATGCGGTTTGGTGAAACCATCTGTTGTTATGCTGGAACAGATCAGAACAATCGACAAGTCGAGGTTAAAAAACTATATTGGTCATCTAAACAAGGATGACATGGAAAATATAAATAAGACGCTCTTGTGCAGTCTGGGGATTACATAAAAGTGCCGAAAGGCCCGTATCATTTTCAGGCTGTGCAAGTAGAGTTATAATTTCGTTAGGAATTGCGGAGGTGATTCTGAATGGAGAATATCCAGAATAAAAGCGCATTGATTCCTTCAGATGAAATCCGGTCAGAAGAACTTCTGGCGGAACAAAAATTTGAAGCGTTTATCACTTCGCTGGCACATATCATCGAGAAATATGGTATGAGAGTGCTGGGCGAGGTTGACGGAGCTGCGTGAGAATCGCAGCTTTACATAGGATATTTTCCAAAAGTAAATTTTGGAGGTATGAATTATGAACCGATATGGAAAACGCTGTGTTTTGTATCCGAGGGTCAGCACAGAGATGCAAGTGGACGGATACAGCCTGGAAGGTCAAAAAAATATGCTGACACGATTTGCGGATCGTGAGGAAATGATCGTTGTTGATACTTATGAAGATGCCGGTAAATCCGGTAAATCCATTGAGGGACGGCCTGCCTTTCAAAAAATGCTCAGAGATATTGAGGATGGCTTGGACATTGACTATATTTTAGTGTATAAGCTGTCACGGTTTGGCCGTAATGCAGCAGATATACTTAACTCTTTGGAGTTGGTTCAATCTTATGGTGTAAATCTGATTTGCATAGAAGAAGGAATTGATTCCTCTCAGACAAGCGGAAAACTTTTGATTTCTGTACTATCTGCTGTGGCTGAGATTGAGCGTGAGAATATTATCGAGCAGACGATGAACGGGCGGCGCGAAAAGGCACGGCAAGGTGGATGGAATGGTGGCTTTGCTCCCTACGGATATACACTGGAAGATAACAAGCTGATGATTGAAGAAACAGAAGCTGTGGCAATACGGAAAATTTTCGAATTATATACTTCATCGGAAATTGGTTTGGGTGGTATTGCGAATCAGTTGAACTTACAAGGTATACGGAAAATTCCGAGGCAGAATGGCACATTAGAGGATTGGACAGGACATTTTATTAAACTGATATTGGATAACCCGGTTTATTGCGGTAAAATTGCTTATGGACGGAGAACGAAGGAAAAAGTCAAAGGCACAAAAAACGATTACCAGATGAAAAGAAATGACGATTACATTCTGACAGAGGGACAACATAAAGGAATCGTTAGTGAGGAGGTATGGGAAAAGGCTCATGCCAAGCGTCTTAGAACCGGAGTAAAGCAACCGTCAAAAATTGGGCGGGATCGAGTTCATTTGTTATCAGGTCTGCTGAAATGCCCGGTTTGTGGAAGTCCCATGTATACGAATAAACACGCATGGACAAATAAAGATGGCACTTACAAAGAAATTTACTATTATGTATGTAGTCGGAATAGGATGGTCAGGGGTAAGCATTGTGAATATAAGGCAATGCTGAAAAAGACTGATATTGAACCGATGGTCATTGAGGCAATTCGTGAGATCGTAAGGAATGAGGAATATGCCCAAGCCATTAAAAAACGGATTGGCGTTCAGATTGACACGAAAGCAGTGGATAAAGAACTGGAGGGCTATCAGGCAAAGCTGAAGGAAGTTGATCTGAATAAAACAAGATTGGAACGGGAAATTGACAGTCTCCCTGCTGATGCAAAATACCGGGAACGAAAGCTCCATGATATGACCTTGCGGTTAGATTCCCTATATGATGTCATTGTTGAGCTGGAGGAAAAAATCGAAGATGCCAGACTTCGGCGAGATGCAATTAAGCAGCAGGCAATTACTCTTGAGAATATTTACAAAATCATGGTGAATTTCGACTGCGTTTATAATATAATAAATGACGAAGAAAAGAGAAATGTGGTCACAGCCTTGATTAAGGAAATTGAAATTTACAGGAATGACGAGTCTGAATATCCGCTAAAGCGGATTGGTCTGAATTTTCCGGTGTTCAAGGATGGCGGGGAAGTTACGGAGCTTTTGTGGGACAAAGGGAATACCGTTGAGACGGTTGTTTTGCTTTCCAAGGGTGAGGTCGACTCGAAAAAGATTCGGGTTGAGTTCTCTTTAGAAGATATGGATATGTCCGAATTTCAAGATGGGGCAACCTACACGCAGATCAAGGACTATGTACTGGAACATAGCGGATTAAAGGTATCAAACCTGTATATCTCACAGATTAAGCGGAAATGTGGGATTGAGGTTGGTAAGAACTACAATCTGCCGAAGTCCGAAGATTCCAGACAGCCTCTGTGTCCACCGGAAAAAGAGAAAGCAATCCGAGAAGCATTCAAATATTTTGGGATGATATAACATCCCGTAAAATGGCAATGTCATTAACTTTAGCAAAGAGCAGAAATCGTAAGCATTTATAAAACTATGATTC
>NZ_QUGO01000024.1:0-39753 GCF_003479105.1 Blautia sp. AF19-13LB | reverse complement strand
AGCACATATCTGTGCAAAATCTAAGTAACAGGCGTATCCGCCGATATTTGGTCTGCCGCTTAAAGCGGCCGGAAGCACGTGACTTTAGTCATGTGAGGTTCACGATTGAGTAAACAGAAATATTATCTGATTTGATATAACCAATTGCAAAGAAGGGAAAATCTTCATGAGAAGTCATTGGACAGAAATAGAAAAATATTTAGAAGACCAGAAGGTAGCGCAGGAACTGATTGGAGAACTGAGAGATTTTCACATGCGTTATGAGGTAGAGGATCAGGTAAAGGAACGAGTAGAAAAACCGGATATCCTATTTTATGGGAAAAAGATTCTGGAAATGTCAACAGCAGCGCTTCTTCAGGGAGATAATCTGTTACTTTCCGGTGCAAAAGCTACAGGAAAAATGTACTATGTGAGACATTGGCATGGATATTCGGAAGACCGGAATACGATATTTCTTTTCATGTAAATACAGACAGTGCCGATCTGATTGGAACGGACACCTTTATAAATAATGAGGTTCGCCTTCGGAAAGGCTCCATCTACCAATGCGCGGAATTTGGAGGATTTGGAATCCTGGACGAAATCAATATGGCAAAAAATGATGCGGTTTCTGTACTGCATGCCACACTGGATCATCGGCGCAGAATCAATATTCCAGGATATAACAGGATTTTACTTCATCCGGCAACACGATTTATCGGCACGATGAATTATGGTTACGCAGGTACCAGAGAGCTAAATGAAGCATTGGTTTCAAGGTTTATGGTAATCGATATGCCTGAAATGGATGAGGATAGTGTTCTTTTTGTATTAAGGCAACATTTTCCAGATGGGGAAAAAAGTGCACTGAAAGCTTTTGCAGGACTGTTTCTGGATTTGCAGATCAAAGCTTACCATGGAGAAATCTCAACAAAATCTCTTGACCTGAGAGGATTGGTTTCTGCTGTAAAAGCAACAAGAAGCGGACTTTCTCCAATTGATGCAATCCAGATGGGAATCATAAATAAAAGTTTTGATGTATTTGAAAAAGAGATCGTAGAAGATGTGGTTTCTACCAGAATCCCATCTTCCTGGACCGGAAAAGACATATGGGGGTAAACTTGTATGGAGGATGTCAGATGGCCGGCGGAACAACTGGAAGAACATCATCTGGAGATCAGCAATCGTATCAGAAATCTTTTTTGGACAGTCAGTGGTGATTATGATACGGAATTTGAACCGGATACAGAAAAATATGTTTATTCAAAACAAACGGTTCTGTATGAGGCAGTGAAGCAGGGTGCCTTTGCACGATATTTTGATCAGAAGAAACTTGGCATGTATTTGATGAAAAAATTACATTTTTCTGCTGGAGAAGATATGCTTTTGCCTCTTCAGAGATTTCGGAATTATGAAGAACCAAGGGAAACAAATGAAAGAATCTTTCAATTTCGTGCATATGCCAATAACAGAGATGGGCTTGCACTGAAAACAGTCGGTTCCTCTCTCATGGAGCGACCGGAAAAAAATAAGATTTTAATCGTATTAAGTGATGGAAAACCCTGTGATATGAGCATACAACGACCAGGAACCCGCCAGCCCAAGATCTATGACGGAGAAAAAGCTGTGAAAGATACTGCATATGAGGTACGTCGGGCCAGAAATCAGGGAATTTTCGTAATTGGTATTTTTGTAGGGAATGAAGAAGAGCTCTCCGTGGAAAAGAGAATCTATGGAAAAGACTTTGCCTATATTCGTAATATCAGCAATTTTTCCCGTATAGTAGGAACTTTTTTGCGAAGACAAATTGATATGGAATGAAAATGGAGGAATCACTATGGGTAAAATTGAATTTGCCAATTGCCAGGATGTAAGAAATCAGAAAAAGATACAGGAATTAGATTGTCCACACTGTCATGAACCGGGAGGCATTGAAGCCTTTGTGAAAGACGGGATACTTGCAGAGGATGGAGTATGTGATAACTGCGGATATATTCTTCCAGAAGGAACAGAACTGGAGGAAGTGGAGTAAAACAGTTTGAAGTAATCCCGAATCTCACCTATAAATCCGGTGAACAGATGGAGCAACTTGGCAAGTATGGTTTTCTTCGCAGAGATTATCTGAAAAACCATCGAAATTCAACCTATCAGGTGATGCTTCTGCAGGATACGATAGGAGAGCATCTTCTGGAAGTGGACAAGGCAGCCAGGGAACGGGAAGAAGTGATTCTGAAACAGTTGGAAGAAAAAGAACCACTGCCGGATAAGGAGAAAGATCAGATGGCATGGGTAAGAGCTGCCAATCAGCACAGAGCGATTGCAGAAGAGATTATCCTGAAAGAATTGATTTATGTATAAGGATTGCCAGTAACTAATCTGGCAGGTAACTGATAAAAATAGAATATTGTGAGCGAAGTAAGGCGTGAGTCATAAGATATGGCTTGCGTCTTTTCCTTTTGAACTGGAAAGAAGGATGGGAGCATGGCACAGATTTTTCGTGTAGAGAGAACTAAGAATTTTACGGTAATGAGTAATCATCATTTCAAGAATAAGAATCTGACATTGAAAGCGAAAGGTCTATTATCGCTGATGTTAAGTTTAAAGTATCAGGCGGAACAGAATAGAAAGACAGCTGAGAACGAAGTGCAAAAATTGAAAAAAAGGATAAGATTGCAATCAGAGAAAATAAACGAGATAAAATTTTTCTGTGGAATCGGATATATAGTGGCACTTGTACTTTCAGCTTGTCTTATTAAGATGTGTTTCTTGTGATTTTAAATGCGATATTTCAGAATTGAATTACGATTTTTGGTAGATTAGATTGTTTGAAACGCATTTTTATGATATGATGATAAATACCATGTGAACAGATATTTCAAGCAAATAAGATTGAGGTGAAAAAATGGCAGTTAGTTACAAGAAATTGTGGAAATTGTTAATTGATAAAGAAATGATGAAGAAAGATTTGCGTGCAATGACAGGAGTTAGTACAACAACGATGTCTCGATTATCAAAAGATGAAAATGTAAGTACAGAGATTCTGTCAAAGATATGTTCTGCTTTGAATTGTGATGTGGGAGATATCATGGAATTTGTTCCTGATAAAAAAGAGGAGCAGTAAGGAGGTACGGGAACATGGATCATTCTTATCCTTATATTGCGTCTTTGACCAGAGAGCCGTTCCTTTTCTACGAAATGCGTTCTACCGCAAAGCTAATGGCAGAAGGAAATTCCGATGATGCAATTGTTAAAGAAATTGTAGAGCAGAATCTTTTTCAGTATCCAACGGAAAAATCTATTACACGCATGGCGAAAGCCTGCATCAAACGGCTTCAGGCACTGGAAGATGATTCTCTGGTTTCTGCGATTGCTTCACAGCCGACGGATGTGGCAAAACAGATTTGTTTGTATGCGTTGATGAAGCAGAGCCGACTGGTCTGGGAATTTATGCTGACCGTCATTGGCGAGAAGTACAGATTAAGGGACACGTCTTTTGGTAAGATAGATTTGAATACATTTTTTATGCGCTTGCAGGAGCAGAATGATACCGTGGCTTCCTGGAGCGATACTACAATAACAAAGTTAAAACAGATAATTGCCAGAGTGCTTGTTGAAACAGAATATCTCGACAACCGGGGGGCAGATCATTTGAATCCAGTATGGCTGCATCCTGTTTTGGAGAATGCCATCAGAAGCAATGGTGATATGGCGATACTGCCGGCGTTTAATTGCTTTTCTTAGGAGGTAGCCAATGAGTGACATAAAAGAACGCCTGGACAAAGTTCGGGCATTGATTCAGGAACCGGAGTTCCTGGAAGGCAAAGGACTCAGCAATGAGGTGAATATCAGAATCTTCTGTTATGAACCGGAGAATGAAATGGTTGTCCGTCATTTTGTGAATCAGCTGGAAACTGATCAGTCCTTAGATTGCCATTTGATCGTTTGTAATTTATATAAAACATTTCTCTCTATCTGCGATGATATGGACATCACAGATGCAATTCCCGATATGGAAGAAGCTGACGGAAGTGCTTATCTTCTGGAGCAGCTTAACTCCGCAATCGGCAATGGAGAGTTCATTGATAAAATCCAGTATGAGCCACACGAACCGGGTGATGTGCTGATGCTGACAGGTGTGGGCGAGGTGTTCCCGTTTATGAGAATCCATACGTTATTGGAAGCCTTGCAACCGTATTTTTCGGATGTTCCGATTTTGGTTATGTATCCGGGTGAGTTTGATGGTCGTCATGTAAAACTGTTTAATCGTCTGACACCAAATGATTATTACCGGGCATTCAATGTCATAGATTAAGGGGGATAAAGCCATGATGATTCGAGATATGTTTGCGGATGACATTAACCGCAAAATCAATGGTGTAATTAAAGTAGATCAGGCTGCTGATGATGTAATCGAGCAGGAGTTAAATGAATATGTCATTACCAGAGAATTGAAGAAACATTTCATTACGTTCTTCAATTATTACGGTGATGCTTTTGACCAGCCGACAGCCGATATGGGTGTTTGGATTTCCGGTTTCTTTGGAAGTGGTAAATCTCACTTCCTGAAAATGCTTTCCTACCTTTTGGAAAATAAAGAGGTAAAAGGCATTCGCAGTGTGGAGCGTTTCCGTAAAAAGTTTGAGGACGACCCGGCAACCTTTATGCTGATTGATCGTGCCACAAAGGGACAGACCGAGACAATTCTGTTCAATATTGATATTGAGGGATTCAGCAATAAAGATAAGACTGCGGTTCTTCGTGTATTTGCCAAAATGTTCTACAACCATCTGGGATTTTACGGTGAGAATCTGAAAGTTGCCATGATGGAGCGTTATATTGACCAGCAGGGAAAAACTGAGGAGTTTCGCAGAGTTTTTGAAGAAAAGAAAGGCAAGTCCTGGATGGAAATGCGCCGTGCCTTTGCATTCAATGGAAAGTTTATTATTCCGACTTTAATGGAAGTTCTGGATATGAGTGAGGACGATGCCAAGGCATGGTTCAATGATAAAACGGCAACAGAAATATCTATTGCTCAGCTTGTGGAAGATATGAAAGCCTATGTGGATACTAAACCAGCGAACTTCCGTCTGCTGTTTATGATCGACGAAGTTGGTCAGTATGTCGGCACAGACACCGATATGCTTTTGAACCTCCAGTCTTTGACAGAAAAAATCGGAAGTGAGTGTGAAGGAAAGATTTGGGTGATCTGCACCGGACAGGAAGCCATTGATGAAATCATCAAAGTTCGTGCCGATGAGTTCTCCCGTATCCAGGCTCGTTTCAAAACAAGACTGAGCTTATCTTCTTCCTCCGTGGATGAAGTCATCCAGAAGCGTATTCTGAAAAAGAAACCGGAAGCAACAATGGATTTGGAAACCGTTTATGAGCAGAATGATTCTGTCCTGCGTAACCTGTTCAGCTTCAATGGCTCTATTCTGGATATTAAAGGCTATTCCGGTCCGAGGGAATTTACTGAGAACTTCCCGTTCGTGCCGTATCAGTTTATTATTATGCAGAAGGTATTTGCTGAAATCCGCAAGCACGGAAATTCCGGCAAGCACCTTTCCGGTGGTGAGCGTTCCATGCTGTCCGGTTTCCAGGAAGCTGCACAGAAAATTCAGGAGAAGGATGAGTATGCACTTGTTCCGTTCTTCCGTTTTTATGATACCGTACATACTTTTCTGGATGGTTCAATTCGTCGTGTAATTGAACGTTGCCAAAAAGCTGCCGACAACGGTGATGGCATCGAACAGCAGGATGTAGATGTACTGAAACTCCTGTATCTGATTCGGTATATTGATGATATTCCTTCCAATCTGGACAATATCGTTATCCTTATGGCAGATGATATTCGTGTGGATAAGATTATCATGCGTGAAGCTGTCCGTGGATGCCTTGACCGTCTGATGAGCCAGAACTATATCGGCAGAACCGGAGACACTTATAACTTCCTGACGGATGAAGAACAGGATATTCAGCGTGAAATCCGGGATACCAATGTAGATACCGCTTCTATCGTAGAGCGTATCGCTCAGATGATTTACGGTGATATTTTCACAACCAAGAAGTTCCGTTATGGAAAATATGACTTTGCTTTCGATCAGATGGTGGACGGCATTACAGTTGGAGTGGCAACAGGTGGTATGCGTCTGCGTTTCCTGACCGTTGCTACCGATGCTATTGAAAAAACAGATTACCGTCTGATGGCGGAGTCCAAAGGTAATGAAGCAATCGTGGTTCTGGCTGATACGCCTTACTATGAATCTCTGGAATCTGCTATGAAGATTCGTAAGTACGTAAAGCAGAGAAATGTAAGCCAGCTTCCAAAAACTGTGCAGAAAATTATCAGTGACCAGCAAGACGAAGCCGGAAAATATGAGCTGAGTGCCATGAGCGAATTGCAAAATGCTATTGAAGGGGCGCAGTTCTATGTAGACGGTGAGCATCTGGAAATCAGAGCTGGAAATGCTAAGAGCAAGATTGACCAGTCGCTTGAATATCTGGTTGCCCATGTATATAGCAAGCTCGACCTGATTACAGATAATGCAGGCAGTGATGTAGATATTATTGCGATTCTGACAGGTGCGGTAACGGCACTTCCGGGCATGGAACCGAACCGTGATGCTGCTTCTGCTATGGAAGAATATCTGGAAATGCAGGATGTGAAAAAGTTGCCGACTTCTATGGCAGATGTGCAAAGCAAATACAGTGCGATTCCGTATGGATGGAAAGAAATCGATATTGCTGCGGTTGCGGCACAACTGATTTATTCCCAGAAAGTAACCATCAAGTATGCAGGCAATACCATTCAGCCGGATGACCCGAAGTTGCCGGATATGCTCCGCAAAAAGAGTGAGATCGGCAAGACTTCCATCAGCAAGCGTAAAAACATTTCTGCTACGATGATGCGTGATGTAAAAGCGATGCTCCGAGAGTATTTCGACATTATGGATGTGCCGGATGATGAAGATGGTCTGATTCGCTTTGTGACGGAGAAGTTTACCGAGCAGCGTGATTACTATGCTTCTTTGGATGCTTGTTATGACGGACATAAATACCCGGATCGTGCATTAGTGCAGGAAGCTATTCATCTGATGGATGATGTTCTTTCTCAGAAGAAAGACAATATTGCCCTGATTGAGCGTGTGCTGAAAAAAGAGGATGCTCTTTTCAACAATAAAGAAGCCATGAGCAACGGCATTGAAAACTTCTTCAAAACCCAGGTAACAGTATTCGACCAGGCAGTGCAGTTTGAAAAATCTCTGCATGATGACCTTGACCGGATTGCAGAAAATGAGGAAGCACATAAGGCACTGAATACTATTCGATTGATTACGATGGTTCAGACCGGAAGCAAGTTCAACTATAACCGGATTCGTGAACTGAATCCGTTGATGGATACGGTTCGCACCGCCCATGACAAGATGCTGGAAGAAAAACGTGCTGAGGTTCTGGAAACGGTTCGTCAGTGTATGGAAGCGACCCATACTGCTGCAAACGGCGATTCCAAGGCATCCCATCTGATTGAAAAATCGGATCGGTATTTCAGTCAGTGCAAGGAGAAAATCGCAGAATTAAAGAGCCTTGCCCTTCTGGATGCTATGTTCTTGCCGATGTGCCAGTACAAGGATGATACTATCAGCAATATCGAGTCAGTTCTGGCTCCGCCTGCACCGAAGCCGCAGGTACAGCCGACACAGCCAGGAAAAGAAACTGCTCCGGCAAAGAAAAAGGTTGTCCGTGCTTATAACCGACAGGTTGTATTCCAGGCAAAGACCTTACAAACGGATGAAGACATTGATGATTATGTAGAGAAGATTCGTTCTCAGCTGAAGCAACTCTTGAAAAATTGCGATGAGATCAAGCTGAACTAACGAGGAGAGACGAGTATGGATAAGAATGCGATTAAAAAATTTGCTGTCTGGGCAAGAACAGAGCTGATCGCCCGTGTTTCCCTAAAAGGCGTGGAATACGGTATCACAGAGGATAATATCGAGGCCGCCAATGCGGACAGCGTTGGCGGCAAAGTCCTCACTGCTGATGAAAAGAAACAACGTCAGGCTTTGATTGCCGAGATTAACGATAAAGGCTATAAGCAGGTCATGGAGGAGGTT
Organism: Blautia sp. AF19-13LB; assembly: GCF_003479105.1. Taxonomy (NCBI): domain Bacteria; kingdom Bacillati; phylum Bacillota; class Clostridia; order Lachnospirales; family Lachnospiraceae; genus Blautia; species Blautia sp. AF19-13LB. The sequence continues at coordinate 31,660 of NZ_QUGO01000024.1, read as the reverse complement.
GCCTACACTTGGTTCAACCGCTTCTCTGCTCTACGATTTATGGAAGTCAACGGTTACATTCCTTCCCATGTGCGTGTATTCACGGACGAGGAAAACAACTTTAAGCCGCAGATTATAACCGAAGCCATTCATCTGGATTTGGATGGATTGGATATGGAAAAGGTCTATGAACTGAAAGATGCCGAAAAGACCGAAGAACTGTATAAATATCTGCTGATCGTGCAGTGTAACGCCTTGAATAAGATTCTGCCGGGAATGTTCCAGAAGATTGCGGACTACACCGAGCTTCTTCTGCCGGACAATCTGCTCCGTGAAGGCAGTGTCATTCAGCAGATGATCGAGTTGATACCGGAGGATGACTGGAAGGATGCTGTCCAGATCATCGGCTGGCTGTATCAGTATTATAACAGTGAGAAAAAGGATGACGTTTTCGCAGCACTGAAAAAGAATGTGAAAATCACAAAAGAAAACATCCCCGCAGCAACTCAGCTTTTCACACCAGACTGGATTGTTCGCTACATGGTAGAGAACAGTCTTGGTCGTTTATGGCTGGAGGGACATCCGGATGTGAAAGAGCAGCTTCTTCCTACCGAGGAAGAACAGTCTGCCTATGCTGCCGGAAACCGTGATCCGGAAGATACCAAATGGCACTACTATCTGGAAGAAGCTGAGCAGGAGCCGGAAGTGCAGGCACAGCTTGCCGAGATTCGCAAGGAATACGCCGCGCTGACACCGGATCAGCTGAAAGTTATTGATCCATGTTCCGGTTCCGGTCATATTCTTGCGTATATGTTTGATGTGCTGATGAAGATATATGAATCTTACGGTTATACCACCCGTGAAGCAGTGGCAAGCATTGTAGAGAACAATATTTATGGTCTGGATATTGATGACCGTGCAACACAGCTGGCTTACTTTGCGGTAATGATGAAAGCCCGTCAGTATGACCGACGCTTCTTCAGCCGTGGCATTCAGCCCCATGTGTATGCTATTGTAGAGAGCAATCATGTAGATGAATTTGCCGTGGACTATTTCTGCAATGGGGATGCAAAGCTCACGACAGCTATGGATACCATCATTAAAGAATTGCATGATGCAAAAGAATACGGCTCGATTCTGACCGTAACACCGCAGGATTGGTCTACACTGTATGACCGTTTTGCAGAGATTACGGAAGATATAAATATGTCCCGTGAGACGGCACTGAGAGAATTGTTGCCGTTGGTGCAGGTGGCAGAAGCACTGGCGCAGAAGTATGATGTGGTAGTGACAAATCCGCCGTATATGGGTAGCTCTGGTATGAGTATAAAGCTCTCTGATTATGTTAAAAGTGATTACCCAGATAGTAAAAGTGATTTGTTTGCTGTGTTTATTGAACGTTGCGGACAAATGACAAAGAAAAATGGCTGTCAGGCAATGATTACACAACACGCTTGGATGTTCCTTGCAAGTTATGAGAATATTAGAAAGAAAATTTCTAAAAAAGCTATTATAAATATGGCGCATTTGGGAGCTCGTGCCTTTGAAGAAATTGGTGGAGAAATTGTACAAACAACCAGCTTTGTAATAGGAAACACATTTTTGAACAATTATCTTGGTACATATTGCAGACTTGTTGATCCGACGACACAAACTGGAAAAGAGGAACTCTTCATTAAAGGAAAAGAACGGTATATATCTAATCAACTACGATTTCAAAAGATACCAGGTGAACCGATAGCTTATTGGATTAGTGAACAGTTTGCTAATTGTTATGATAATGAGTTATTGGAGAAAGTTGCATTTTCTGATGGACAAATTTTAACTGGTAATAATGACAAGTATTTGAAATTGTTGTGGGAAGTGAATGCTCATGATATTGAAGCAAGGAAGTGGGCGTTACACGCTAAAGGAGGTGAATTTAGGCGATGGTATGGCAATATTGATACCGTAGTAAAGTTTGATCCAATCACGATTCAGCATTATAAAAGAGATAAAATTGCACGATTCCCCAAAGATGAAATCCTTTTTAGGAGAGGAATCACATGGACCCTTGTTTCGATGAATCCTTTGTTTGGCGTAAGAGAACTTGGTAAAAATTTGACATTTAATAAAGCGGCAGCAACAATATTGTTTAATGATGAAACTATTATAGATTATGTGTTAGGATTTTTAAATTCCAAGGTGTCACAAGCACTTTTAAGAATTATAAACCCGACAATGAATAATAATATCAAAGATATACTCAATATGCCATTTATCAAAGATATGAATTTTTATCCGCAGGTTAAATCCTTAGTCCAATATAATATTAGTATTTCAAAGCAGGATTGGGATGCTTTTGAAACCTCATGGGATTTTCAAAAGCATCCACTGCTTCGCAAAGTTTCTACCATTGCGGAAGCCTTTGACCAGTGGCAGACTGAATGCAATGACCGTTTTAACCAGCTGAAAGCCAATGAGGAAAAATTGAACCGTATTTTCATCGACATTTACGGTTTACAGGATGAGCTGACACCAGAGGTTGAGGACAAGGACGTTACTGTCCGCAAAGCTGATCTTGGCAGAGATATTCGCTCGTTCATTTCCTATGCGGTTGGCTGTATGTTCGGTCGCCACTCTCTGGATGCGGATGGTCTTGTCTATGCAGGTGGAGAATGGGATAACAGCAAATATAGTTCTTTTGCTGCGGATAAGGATAACATTATCCCGATTTGCGACGATGAATATTTTGAGGATGATATTGTCGGTCTATTCGTGGAGTTCGTAAAAACTGTTTACGGTGTAGATACCTTAGACGAAAACCTGAAATTCATTGCCGATGCACTGGGGGGAAAAGGTCAGCCGAAAGATGTGATTCGGAATTATTTTCTGAATGATTTTTATAAAGATCATTGTAAGATTTATCAGAAACGCCCGATTTACTGGCTATTTGACAGCGGCAAGAAGAATGGATTTAAGGCTCTGATTTATATGCACCGCTATCAGCCGGACACCATTGCCCGTATCCGTACCGATTATGTGCATGAACAGCAGGCTCGTTATCGTACTGCTATTGCGGATTTGGAACAGCGTATGGTCAATGCTTCCACTGGCGAGCGTGTGAAGCTGAACAAAAAGTTGAATACCTTGCAGGCGCAGGATACTGAAATCAGAATTTACGAGGAAAAGATTCATCACCTTGCCGACCAGATGATTTCCATTGATCTGGATGATGGTGTGAAGAAGAATTATGCAATATTTGATACAGTATTAAAAAAATTATAAATAGGAGACGAAGAATCATGAAAATTATGGTTACACTTACACAGCGTACAGGAGTTGCATATGCAACGGCAGAATATGATGGAAAGATAATTACTGTTCTGGCAGGTGGCAAAATAAGTCCGGATTTTGCAAATCATATCAGAGGTGGGAAAACCGCTAAAGCATATCGAGACAATCCAGAGTATGTGGATAAGAATGGTAATATTCTTAAAAACTGTGAGTTTACCAGCTCTTCAACAGCGGCTCAGTTTGTGACGGGGCGAAGTACAAATGGGTATAAGGCTTGGAAAGTTGAAAAGAAACTTAGTCTTGGTCAATATTTGAAGGATAAGGGCTTGCGTTAATGGGGGTGGTATTTTGATTGATGTTACTGTGAAAATTACAGCGATTATAATGTATTGCGATGAAAGTATACTTAATCTTGAATTGGGAAATGGTTATACTATCGAGAAGTGCTATTATGATGATTTCCCATTCAAATCAGAAATTGAAAATGGAAAAAATCAACTATGTATTGAGTATATAGGCTCACGTTTACATGATGAAAATGGTTCATACTTTATCTGCCTAAAAAAAGAAGATGTATTTTTGATAGATGGTCCTCAGATTGTTCCGGGTGCTGTAATCACGAATAAGACTTGCCAATGTGAAGATGAAATTGGAGCTTACCAAGAGCAAGAGGTACAATATTTGCATAAAATATTTTCGTTGTTGCGTTTATATAAAAACGGGAACATTGGATTATATCAAACATTTTTCAATTACAGATTTAAGGTGTTGGGTTTTATAAATAATACTCAGAACCATACGAGCAAGAATAGTACCAGAAATGCTTATGATGAACGAAAATATATACTTGCAACAGAAGATGTTGAACGCTGTAATCAGTTTTTAAGAGATTATAAATTACAAATTTATTCCATGATGAAACCTATTATTGATGAGTTTGTGTGGGGATTGGAGCAGACAGATGCTCCAACTGGATTTGAACAGTATACGACAGCATTAGAAATGGCACTTTTGCCGGTAAATCAACCAGGTAAAAAACAAATGTTATCCAATCGCATTGCAGTTTTGCTTGGAAAGAATGATGCAGAAGTTGTAGGAATACATGATAAGATGCTGGACTTTTATCGTTATCGCTCAGAATCCTTACATGAAGGTGATGGAAGCAATATCTCAAAGCAAGAACTCATTGAAATGGAAAATTATGTTCGTCAGACTATTACTGCAATTATGCAGAAATCTAAATGTCAGCTCGCTATCGACAATACGAAAACGTGGATTGATATTAAGAACGACTTGATGAATGAGCTGATTTCCAAAGTGGTAAATAAGAAAACTGCGGGTATTTTATAATATGAATGGTGGCAATAGCTGCCAAAGAGAGCGAGGTGTTACAATGACTATAGAAGAAATTCTTGCAGGAGAATCGAAGGATGTGGAGTTCAAAGAGAACCTGCCGGAGAAAAGCCTCAAATATATGAAATCTGTGGTTGCCTTTGCCAATGGAACCGGCGGAAAAATCATTTTCGGAATTGCCGATAAAACCAGAGAGGTTGTTGGCTTTGACAAGGAAGATGTGTTCAAGAAAATGGATGCCATTGCCAATGCCGTATCAGACAGCTGTGAACCGGCAATTATCCCAGATATCACTTTACAGACGGTTGATGGTAAGACTGTCATTGTGGTAGAGGTTTTTGAGGGCAGACAGCGCCCGTATTATATCAAAGCCCTTGGTAGAGATGGCGGTGTATATGTCCGTGTTGCCGGAACTACCCGCCTTGCCGATGAGTATATGGTAAAGGAGTTGTTGTTTGAGGGCAGTAACCGCTACTATGATCAGGCTTTATGTACTGGGTTAAATGTTACAGATGAAGATATTGATACCCTTTGCAAAGCTATGAAAGAGCAGGCTGTCAGAAATGCTCGGACAGAGGAACAGAAAGCATCGATTAAAGATGTAGGCAGACAGCAGTTGCGTTCCTGGGGAATTTTAATCGAGCGTGATGGAAAAGATTTTCCATCCAATGCGTTTGCAATTTTGACAGGCAACGGAGGCCTTCATGTTGCAACGCAATGTGGTGTGTTCAAAGGTACAACGAAAGCGGTATTTGTTGATCGTAGAGAATATACCGGACCGCTTTGGGAACAGATAGACGAAGCATTTCAGTTTGTCTTAAGAAATATTCATCTGGGTGCTACTATTGTGGGAATTTATCGCCAGGATGTTTATGAGATTCCACCGGATGCCATTCGTGAGTTGATTATCAATGCTATGGTACATCGTAGTTATCTGGATCATGGTACGATACAGGTAGCGGTATATGACAACCGATTGGAAATCACTTCTCCTGGGAAGCTGCCAATGGGACAAACGATGGAGCGTATGAAAGAAGGTTATTCCAAAATCAGAAATGAAGCCCTTGCCCATGCGTTTGCTTACATGAATCTGATCGAGCATTGGGGAAGCGGTATTCCGAGAATTATTGATAAAGTGAAAGCTGCCGGACTTCGGGAGCCGGAGTTTATTGGTGGCGAAGTGGATTTGCGTATCAATATTTATCGAGGTCAGGTTGACGGCACTGTTGACCTCAATGACCTCAATAACGCCATTAAAGTGCCGGATACTATTGATAAAATGCCAGATAGTGGCAATGAAGTGCCGGATAAAACAGAAACAGTGCCAGATACGACAAAGAAAATGCCGGATAGTGAACAGGAACAACAAATCTATAAATATGTATTGGAAAATGGCTCTATTACTACTGCTGAAACAGTAGAGATTTTAGATGTAAAACATCGTAGAGCCAGAGCTGTCTTGCTGAATATGGTTAAGGATGGTTATTTGAGAAAAGAGGGTGCGGCACGAAGCACTATTTATGTAAAAAATACGGAAGGGAGATAATGCAGCATGGATACAGACAAAATAATACAAGATTTAAATCGCAGGTTTGCTGCACCTCTTCCTGAGTTTTATCAGCGTCGTATCATTTTCTGGTACGATGAAGATAAGGAATTTGAGGATAAATTGGATGAAGTGGTTTTGGAAAATGCAAAGGTGATTGCGCTGACAGGAAATAATGCGTTTTCTGTAAAAAAACTGCTTTCAGTAGATGATTTGACCACAAATTATCTGGTTTACAGTCCGTGTGTCTATAACCGCCCAGATGATAACTGGCTTCTGGATGTGGAGCTTTACAGCGAAGAGTTTCGGGCGGATCTGATTTCTATTTGGATGGATGAGATGGGACTTATATCAAATCCGGCAATGAGGAAACAGGTTAAAAATTATCGTGCTTATTTCAATGCGAAAGATCGTCGTTTGAAAGTCAGCACACAGAATAAAGTTCCGGAAACACCGGCACAGTTACACATGGCTGTCATGGCGGCAATCTGTGGATTGAAAGATGCACAGCCTAATATGATTCTCCGTAGTGTGTTCCAGGCGGGACTGGATTTGAATAATAATACGGTTTATCAGGATTTTGTAAAATATCATGCAGACGCAGCATTTTGGGCGATGGTTCGTCAGGGATGCGGATTTGTGGAGGAGGAACCAGACCTTGAGCGGTTAGCAATTCATCTACTTTTAACCGCGGCGACCCGTACCATGCGGCAGGAATATCTTGCCGGACTAGACAGTTTTATTTCCATACCACATCAGGCATATTGCTATGATTTTATTTCTGAATGGCTTCATAGTGACAACATTCCGCAATTATATGATGTGGCACGTTATGTTGAGGATGAAGCTTGTCTGTATCAGCGTTTTGAAAAGCTGACAGTAGAAGATTTGGTAGGAACAGAGTGCTTTCCGTGTATTAATGAAGTGATTCTGACAAAGATAATGACAGAGATCAGTGACCATATTATTGATGTGGATACCATTACGAATACCGTTGAAAAACGGAGAACTTGTGTATGGTATGAGCCATTTGAGAATTTTTATGACGGTATCTTACAAGTGGCGAATATGCAAAGTTTCTTTAAGGAACATTCTGCCGGATTCCATACCGCAGAAGCGAAAAGTATCTGGAAAGAATATACTGAGAGCTACTATCAGATGGACACTTATTACCGTTTGTTCCATCTTAGTTTTCAAAAGAGTTTGGAGACTTCCAATATTCTGCTGGATGATTTGTTCAAGCATGTTGTCGATAAGGTGGAAGGACTTTATACACACTGGTTCTTAGGTGAGTTGGGCAACAACTGGTCGGATGTATGTGCGGATGAACTGGCAACTTACGGTAAAGTTCTGGAAGTACCGCAACAGGAGGATTTTTACCGTTCCCGTATCCAAACCTCAGATACGAAAGTATTTGTAATTATCTCAGATGCCATGCGTTATGAAGTGGCGGCTACGATGGCAGATCAGCTTCAGCGAGAAACGCAAAGTAAGGTTTCTATCAGCAGTATGCAGAGCATCTTTCCTTCTACTACAAAGTTTGGTATGGCAGCTTTGTTGCCGCACAAAGAACTGACAGTAGAGGTTCGGAACGATATTTTGACGGTTTTGGCAGATGGACAGTCTACGGCAAGTACTTATAGGGATAAGGTTCTGAAAACAGAAGATTCGGCAAGCGTGGCTTTAAAGTATAATGACATCATTGCTATGAAACGAGCGGAAAGAAGTGCTTTGGTGAAAGGGATGGATGTGGTCTATATTTACCACGATACCATAGATGAAGCCAGCCACACTTCGGATACTGCTGTTTTTGCTGCCTGTGACAAGGCGATTTCAGAATTGAAGAATCTTGTGCGTATTATCGTAAATGAATTTGGTGGAACGAATATTTTAATTACGGCAGATCATGGATTTCTTTATACATACAGTCCTTTGAAGGAAGAGGACAAAGTAGATAAAAGAGGATTTTTTGATGTGGATGTAACAAACTCTGACATTACAAAAAAAGAAAGTATCAAGCGATGTGTAGAATATGGCAGAAGATATGCAATTATGCAGAAAGGTGTGCAACCAGATTACTTGATGCCTGTAAAATTCCTGGGCGGAAATACGGAATTTGATGGATTTGCACCGAGAGAAAGTATTCGTATCAAAATGAATGGCGGCGGTATGAATTTTGTGCATGGTGGTATCAGTTTGCAGGAAATGGTTGTTCCAGTGATTGAGTATCATTATCTCCGCAACGATTCTATGGAATATAAGCGAAATAAGCAGAAATATGATACTAAGCCGGTAACGGTTAATTTACTGTCCGCAAACCGTAAGATCAGCAATATGATTTTTTCGTTGAACTTCTATCAAAAAGATGCGGTCAGTACAAATCGTGAAGCAGCAACCTATCAAGTTTATTTTACAGATGAGGACGGCAAACAGATTAGTGATATTCAGAAGATTATTGCAGATAAGACCAGCGATAACGGTGCAGAAAGAACTTTCCGTTGTCAGTTTAATCTAAAATCTTTAAAATACAGCAATACCGCTACTTATTATCTGGTAATTGCAGATGAACAGGGATTACAGCTGCCACAGCGGGAGCCATTCCAGATTGACATCGCCTTTGCGGTGGACGAGTTTGATTTTTTTAGTTAATGCCGCAGGAGGAGAGAAAGATGGAGCAATTTGCAGAGGGTGAAAGTACCCGTGAAGAAATAAAGAACAAGCTCCGTCAGAACTTTGACGGTAAGATTGTTCGGAAAGACCTGACAAAGAAAATTAAAGAAGGGGCGAATGTCCCAGTGTATGTTCTTGAGTTCTTGTTGGGACAGTATTGCAGTTCAGATGATGAGACGGTTATAGAGAAAGGCGTACAGAATGTGAAGCGTATTCTTGCTGACAACTTTGTACGCCCGGATGAATCACAGAAAATTCTGTCTCAGCTGCGTAAAAAAGGCAGTTACACAATCATTGATATGGTGACTGTTCGACTGGATATGAAAAAGGATTGCTTTTTTGCAGAGTTTTCTAATTTGGGCATTGGTAATGTACCGATTGCCGATGAATATCCAGAAAAATTTGATCGCCTGCTCTGCGGCGGTATCTGGTGTATTGTTCAGCTGGATTATGAGGTTGAAGGCGACAATAATTTTGGCATTGAGGATATTGATGGAAATCCACTTCGTTCCAAACAGAAAAAGCAGAAAGATATTTCACCAATCAGTATCCGTAAGCTGACACCGATCCAGATGCCGCACATTGATATTGATGAACTGAAGCAGGGACGAAAAGCTTTTACGAAAGATGAATGGTTGGATATCCTTCTTCGTTCTATCGGAATGGAACCGGATGAATTTACATACCGTGAGAAATGGTTGCTCTTGACCCGTATGATTCCATTAGTTGAGAATAACTTTAATCTTTGTGAGCTTGGACCGAGAAGCACCGGTAAATCTCATCTTTACAAAGAGATTTCACCAAACAGTATTTTGATTTCCGGTGGACAGACGACGGTTGCAAACCTGTTTTACAATATGGGACGCAAAACGGTCGGACTGGTCGGCTTATGGGACTGTGTAGCCTTTGATGAAGTGGCAGGTATCAAGTTTAAAGATAAAGATGGCATTCAGATTATGAAGGATTACATGGCATCCGGCTCTTTTGCCCGTGGCAAAGAAGAAAAAGCTGCTACTGCGTCCATGGTATTTGTGGGAAATATCAATCAGAGTGTGGACGTGCTGTTGAAAACATCCAGTCTGTTTGCACCTTTCCCGCAGGAAATGGGAACAGATACAGCATTTCTTGATCGTATGCACTGTTATCTTCCAGGATGGGAGATACCGAAGTTCAGACCGGAGCATTTTACTAATGATTATGGTTTTATCAGTGACTATTTGGCAGAGTTCATCCGAGAGCTTCGCAAGGAGCAGTATGGAGATGCACTTGATCACTACTTCCGTCTGGGGAGAAATCTGAATCAGCGTGATACAATTGCGGTTCGTCGTATGATAGACGGTTATCTGAAGTTGATGTACCCAAATGGTGAGTTTACCAAAGAAGAACTGGAAGAAATTATTCAGATTGCATTGGAAATGCGTCGCCGTGTCAAGGAGCAATTGAAGAAGCTGGGTGGTATGGAGTTTTATGATGTGAACTTCTCTTATATAGATCTAGAAGATATGTCAGAACATTATGTTTCCGTACCAGAACAGGGTGGTGGTAAGCTGATACCGGATGGAATGTGTAATCCGGGACAGGTTTATACCGTATCCAGAGGAAAAAGTGGCATGATTGGTGTATTCCGTTTGGAAAGTCAGATGCTTCCAGGCAATGGCAAAATTGAACGGACTGGCTTAGGCAGTGATTCTAAATGCAAGGAAGCGGTGAACACGGCATTTAATTATCTGAAAGCCAACGGCAATCGGATCAGTGGCTCTATCAGCACCTCGACCAAGGATTACATCATCAATTATCAGGATTTGCAGGGTATCGGTATGACAGACAAATTGGCACTTCCAACATTGATAGCACTTTGTTCGATTGCTCTTGGAAAGCCTGTTGTCAGCAACTTGGCAGTGTTGGGAGATATAACAATTAGTGGCACAATGATAAAGGTGGATGAACTTGCCAATACACTTCAGGTGTGTCTGGATAGCGGCGCAAAGAAGGTGCTGATTCCAAGTACATCGTTTGTTGATTTTGCAAGTGTTCCAGCTGATCTGATGAGTGCATTTCAGCTGATTCCGTATCAGAGTGCGGAAGATGCAGTGTTTAAGGCGTTAGGGGTAGAGTAAAATCGAAGATAGGAGGCTACGAATGGCTATTGAGAAGGTAATCATTCAAAATTTTAAGAAGTTTAAAAATCCGTTTGAAGTAAAATTTAATGAAAATATCAATCTTCTGGTTGGTGATAATGAATCTGGAAAATCTACTATTCTTGAAGCCATTCATGTGGCTTTAACGGGTATGTATGCTGGTCGAAATATTAGAAATCAGCTATCAACATATTTATTTAATAGAGAAGCAGTTGAGGAATACCTGGCATCAGTGGAAAATGGACAGCCGATTGCACCTCCAGAAATAATGATTGAGTTATATTTCAAAAGTGGAACATTGCCTGAATATGAAGGAAATGGTAATTCCGAAAAAAGTGATGGTATAGAGGGAATCAGATTCACAATTAGTTTTTCTGATAAATTTAATTCAGAATATGAAAGTTTGCTGAAAACAGAAAAAATTATAAGTTTGCCTATTGAATTTTATGAAGCTAAATGGTTTTCTTTTAGCCGAGATGAAAAAATGCCCAGATTCATACCAATAAAGTCTGTAATGATTGATTCGTCAAATTACAGATACCAAAATGGGTCTGATGTATATATTTCCAGAGTAGTAAAGGATTTCCTTGAACCAGAGGACATAACAGCAATAACACAAGCCCATAGAAATATGATAGATGAGTTTGCACAAAATGAAGCAATTCAGTCAATCAATGAGAAAATTAGTGCAGCGTCTACTGTTATGAATGGAAAATTATCATTGAGTGCCGATCAGGGAGTTCAAAATTCTTGGGAGTCAAGTTTGGTTACGCAGGTGGATGGAATCCCGTTTGCTCATGCTGGAAAAGGTGCACAATGTATCATAAAAACACAATTAGCTTTAAGTCATAAACAGGCAGAAAAAGCAAGTATTATTTTGATTGAAGAACCTGAAAGTCATTTGTCTTTTTCCCGATTAAGCGAACTAATGGGAGTTATTGAAAAGGCTGCATCTGGTAGACAAATTATAGCATCAACGCATAGTAGCTTTGTCGCTAATAAACTCGGACTGGAAAATTTAATTTTGCTTTCAGGCGATAATTGTTGCTCGATGCAATCGCTCAAAAAGGAAACTTTTGAATTTTTCAAAAAAGTGGCAGGTTATGATACACTGCGATTGATTCTTTGTAAAAAATCAATCTTAGTAGAGGGCGATTCAGATGAGCTGGTTGTTCAGCGGGCATATATGGATACTCATGAGGGGCGGCTTCCTATCCAAGATGGAATAGATGTAATGACCGTAGGTGGGGTGACATTTAAGCGGTATCTTGAAATTGCACAGACACTAAACAAAGAAACAGCTGTTGTTACGGATAATGATGGAAATATTGAAGCTGTTAAGAAAAAGTACAAAGAATATGAAGAAATACAATGTATTCATATATGTGTTGATGAGGTAGTGGATACAGGTGATTTGAAACTGTCAGATAAGGATTTTAATTATAATACCTTAGAGCCGAAAATATTAAAAGAAAATGGACGAGAAGCAATGAACAATATTTTTGGAACTAACTACGATACGGATGATGAGATGCACAAATATATGCACGCTCATAAGACGGATTGTGCCATAGCAATTTTTGAATCGGCTACGAAAATTAAATATCCTGAGTATATAATGAGGGCGATAAAAAATGAGTAGTCTAATTATTGCGGCGGCAGGGGCAGGAAAAACAACATTTCTTGTAAAAAAGGCATTGGAGATTTCTGAAAATGTTTTGATAACAACTTATACCGATGCTAATGAACAAAGCATTAGAGACAAATTTTACGAAATAAATGGTTGTATTCCATCTAATGTAACTATTATGCCGTGGTTTTTGCTGCTAATCAAGCATGGTATACGACCTTACCAAAGCTATCTTATAAATAATAGGGTATCCGGTGTGTTATTAGTGAATAAGGCAGATAAAAATTTGTTGAGACTAAAGGATACAAATGAGAAAAAATATGTCACGGCTTCCGGTAATGTATATTCAAATATGATTTCAAAATTGCCCTGTGTTTTGGACGAATTATCGAATGGATGTGTATTTCGCAGAATACGAAAAATTTTTTCTTATGTTTTTGTAGATGAAATACAAGATTTTGTTGGATATGATTTAGAAGTTATAAAAAAGTTGCATGAGGTTGGTTGCAACATGACTTTAGTAGGAGATCCTCGTCAGACGACGTATCGAACTCATTATGAAGCAAAATATAAAAAATATGCAGGTGGGAAAATAGTGATTTTTGTGCAGGATAATATTGCCGGAATGAATATTGATACCACAACATTATCGACATCTCATAGAAATAATCAGATTATATGTGATCTTGCAAATCAGATGTATCCTGATATGAAGCCATGCGATTCTGCCATGAATGAAAAAACGGGACATGATGGAATATTTTGGGTTCACGAGAATGATATTGATAAATATGTAGATATATATAATCCTGTTCAGTTGCGGTATGATAAAAGAACCAAGGTAAATCCCATCCCAAAAACGATGAATTTTGGATTGTCCAAGGGACTTACTTTTAATAGAGTCTTGATATACCCGACGAAACCAATGCTGGATTGGTTGTCAGGAAAGTCCAAAGACATGAAGGATGAAAGTCTTTCTAAGTTTTATGTTGCAGTGACGAGAGCACGGTATAGTGTGGCTTTTGTATACAAGACAAAACGACTTCCAACTAACGATATTGGAACAAGGTGGACACCTGATGTATTGGAATAAATAATAGATTGCACGACAAGAAGTAATTTAGTTGTTATAAGTAATAATACTGTGTATTGGGCATAATCTAAGTTTCACTTATGTAGGTGTCTGAGGAAAATTTAATAGGAAAAACATGAAAAAAGCACTGAAAACCGTTTGTCGGGAGATCCATGTAGGTGGACAGCTTGTATATTATGAAGGTGAAGAAGGATATTGTTTCCATGATTCAGAAACCAAAACGGATGCAGGAATCAGAGACATTCCTATGACACAGATGGTATATGATGCGTTCCGTAAACAGAGAGAGCTGAACCTGATGCTTGGTTTGCAGAGTAATGTAGAGATTGGTGGACGCAGTGGATTCATCTTCAATACAAAGTATGGACGTCCGATTATGCCAGCGGGAGTGAACAGCTTTCTGAAAAACATTGTTAATGCCTATAATAAGAAAGAAAGCAAACTGGCAGAAGGAGAGAAGCGAGAGCCGGAGCTGATGCCTCCTATTTCATCGCATACCCTTCGTCATACGGGATGTACCAGACTGGGTGAGAATAATGTCAATCCCAAAGTTATGCAGTATGTGATGGGGTGCTGGATGTCCGGGGGACATCCGTTTAGCACCGACCGTAGCGGAGCGAAGAACATTCAGATGCACAGATCACAATGAATGTCTACAATCATATTGCAGAGAAGTCTCATGTGGAGAACGAGATGTCTAAAATGAATCTGCCAGAAACCGTACCTGCTGTGGTATAAACCAGAAGTCGTTGTCGTAAAATGTGGTAAGAAAATCAGACGAATATATTTTTCCAAGAATTTGTGGTCAAAATGTGGTCAAATCAAGAAAATCGAGTGCGAAAGTAAGTGAAAAATCCCTGTGAAGCCCGTAAAATCAAGGCTTCACAAAATCTTCACAAAATAATTAGCACTCACCTCTTGACAGTGCTAATAATAAGTGTTATATTACAGCTAGAACAAAGGAAGAGGGATACAAAGAGAGGAAAAGAAGAAAACCTCCGGTATCCGGAAGCCTTTCCGTTCCAAAGAAACAGGTAAACAAAAAGATCCGGTGAAAAGAAAAACCGGAGAAAAAGCATGGATCAGGTTCCATGAGAAGAATAAGAAGGAGCGATGACTTATGTTAATGCCTAGTATTTTTGGAGAAAATTTATTTGATGACTTTTTCAACGATTTTCCGTTCTATGATTATGACAAAGAGATGAAGAATACAGAAAAGAAACTGTATGGCCGCAAAGCCAGCCATGTGATGAAAACAGATATCCGCGAGCTGGACAATGGCTACGAGGTAGTGGTTGACCTTCCGGGATTCACAAAAGATGAAGTTCAGGCCACACTGGAAAATGGTTATCTGACCATCAGTGCCGAGAAAGGTCTCGACAAAGACGAGAAAGAAAAAGAGAGCGGCCGTTACATCCGCAAAGAGCGTTACGCAGGTGCATGCAGCAGAAGCTTCTATGTAGGTGAGGATATTACCGAAGAGGACATCAAGGCTGAATTTAAACACGGTCTGCTGAAACTCTTCGTACCGAAGAAGGAAGCAAAACCGGCTGTGGAGCAGAAAAAGACAATCTCCATTGAAGGATAAAAGAAAAAAAGCAAAAGCGTTTGCCGCCCGGGAATGTTAAAATTCCCGGGCGGCAAAATTTTTATCTTTTCCGGTACATCCCGAGGGAAAGAATCCGGAATATGCGGGCGGATATACGTGATTTTCAGATTCGGAAAATAAATTGTATACAATAATGTACTTGCTATTTGGGAACAGGTCGGATACAATAGGCGTGACAATTACAAAATGAGAGAACTCGTATCAAAAGGAGAAATCATGAAGAAAAGAAGAAGCGTACTTGCGCTGCTTTTAGTTGCAGCTCTTACTGTTGTACTTGGCGGATGCCAGGATGGCAAGGATGGGAAAGCAGATTCTTCCGATACCACAAGTTCTCAGGTATCAATGGAATCAACCCCGACAGGGGAACCTGTTATGGGAGGTTCCATCACGGTAGGAATTCCTCAGGACATTGAGGATAGTCTTGACCCACACAAATCTGTTGCGGCAGGAACGAAAGAAATCCTATTCAATATTTATGAGGGCCTTGTAAAGCCCGATGAAGAAGGAAATCTGAACGATGCGGTGGCAGAGAGCCATTCGATCTCGGAGGATGGAAAGGTTTATACCTTCAAGCTCCGGAATGGTGTCAAGTTCCACGATGGAACGACCGTCACTGCAGAGGATGTAAAATATTCAATCGAACGCTGTGCGGGTATCAACGGAGACGGAACGCCTCTGGTAGAGGCATTTTCCAATGTAGACAAGGTTGAAATTCCGGACGAGAGCACGATCGACATCTATTTAAAAGAGCCAGACACCGAGTTTCTTGCCTATCTGACGGTGGCGATTGTACCTGAGCATGTGGAAGATCTGGAAGCAGATCCGGTCGGAACAGGCCCGTTCCACTATGTATCACGGTCCCCGCAGGAAAACATTGTCCTTGAAAAATTCAGCGATTACTGGGATACGGAAAATCAGGCGTATCTGGACAAGGTAACATTTCGAATTGTCAAGGACAGCAATGCAGTCGTAACAAACCTAAAATCCGGAACACTGGACATGTATGCACGTCTTAGTTCCACACAGACAGCGCAGCTTGCCGAAGATTCCGATTTTACGATTTATGACGGCGGTATGAACCTGGTACAGGCGCTGTATCTGAACAATGCCGTGGAACCGCTCAACAATGTGAAGGTGCGCCAGGCGCTCTGCTATGCGGCAAACCGTCAGGAAGTGCTGGATATGATTGCGGACGGAAAAGGAACGATCATCGGAAGCAGCATGTTCCCGGCATTTGGAAAATATTATGTGCCGGAACTGTCAGAGCGATATAATCAGGATATTGAGAAGGCAAAAGAACTGTTAAAAGAAGCCGGATACCCAGATGGATTTGAGCTTACGATTACAGTGCCGAACAATTATCAGCAGCATATCGATACAGCCCAGGTTCTTGTAGAGCAGCTTAAAGCGATCGGTGTTACTGCCAAAATTCAGCAGGTCGAGTGGGACAGCTGGCTGTCGGATGTATATGCAGACCGGAAGTTCCAGTCCACGGTTGTCGGCGTTGACGCGGCATATCTGAGCGGACGCGCGTTGCTGGAACGGTTTACCTCAACATCATCCAAGAACTTTATCAACTACAGCAACGAAGAGTATGATAAACTGTATCAGCAGGTTAAGACCAGCACGGATGAAGAGGAGCAGGTTGAGCTTTACAAAAAAATGGAAACACTGCTCTGTGACGATGCGGCAAACCTGTATATCGAGGATATGGCATGCGAGGTTGCACTTCGGAGCGATTTTGCGGGCTACCAGTTCTATCCGCTGTATGTACAGGATATGGCGAAAATTTATAAAGTAAAATAAAAATCAAATTATAGGGGACTCGAAAGGCAGAGGGAAAAGAAAAACTCTCATTCAATTGTCAAATGCTGCCGGAAGAGTCCCCTGTAATTATTAGTAGAAATCCCGAAAATATGTTAGGCTTGACTTTTTTTCCGACACTGCCTACTATAGAAAAAGACAGAGAAAACGTAAGGGCTCCGCGGCAATGCAGGAGGCCTTTTTTTAAAAGAAGGGGGAACCATGACAGATTTTCTGGTAAGACGTTTTGTAAAAGATTATGAGAAAACCGACAACGCGGATGTGCGCACGAGCTACGGCATTTTGTCAAGCATCGTGGGAATCTGCTGCAACATTCTGCTGTTTACGGCAAAGCTGCTGATCGGTGCCGGAATGAACTCTCTGGCGATTATGGCGGATGCGTTCAACAACCTCTCGGACGCGGCATCGTCTGTGATCAGCTTCGTCGGTGTGAAGATGGCAAACAAACCGGCCGACAAAGAGCATCCGTTCGGGCATGGGCGGATCGAGTATATTGCAGCGCTGATCGTTTCGTTTCTGGTTATTGAAGTCGGCTTTACGTTTTTAAAGAGCTCTCTGGAGAAAATCCGCAATCCGGAAGAGATCACATTTCAGATGGTTCCGTTTTTGATTCTGGTGCTCTCGGTTGGTGTAAAGCTGTGGATGGCGCTTTTCAACCGAAAACTGGGAAACCGCATTCAGTCGAAGGTGATGCTGGCAACGTCGGCGGATTCCATGGGTGACGTGATCACGACGAGCGCAACGATCGCTTCTACATTGATCTGCCATTTCCTTTCGGTTAATATCGACGCAATCGCAGGACTTGTTGTGGCGGTACTCGTTATGTGGTCCGGTATTTCCATTGTAAAAGATACATTGGAACCGCTGATCGGGCAGGGCGCGGATCCGGATCTGTATGCACGGATCATGAAAGAGGTTGCTTCCTATGAAGGAATTGTAGGAACCCATGATCTGATTGTCCACAACTACGGGCCTGGCAGAAGTATGGCATCGATCCATGCGGAGGTGCCGCGAGATGTCGATATCGAGGTATCGCATGATATTATCGATCGCATTGAACATGAGGTCGGTGAAAAATTGGGGATTCTGCTGGTCATCCACATGGATCCGGTGGAGATCCACGATGCGACGGTTCTTGCGACAAAGGAGAAGGTAAGAAACGTAATTTCCATTCTCGATCCGGAGCTTTCCTTCCACGATTTCCGTATGATCAACGGGGCGGAGAAAAAGAAGCTGATTTTTGATCTTGAAATCCCGTATTCTTATAAGAAGAAAGACTGTGATCGCGTGATCGGGCAGATCGGGGCGCTGATGAAGGAAATGGATGAGAAGTATGAATGTGTCGTCAACATCGACAAAAAATACGTGGCGGGAGAGTGACAACGGCCGGGTTGAGCCGTCAAATCCCTTCCAAAATGTTCCAAAAGTCAGTTTTTTGAAAAAAATAAAAAAATTTCAAAAAAGGTGTTGACTTTTCTCTTGCGATAGTGTATTATACATTTTGTCGCAAGGCAATGGGCTATCGCCAAACGGTAAGGCAACGGACTCTGACTCCGTCAGTTCCTGGTTCGAATCCAGGTAGCCCAGCTCATTGAAAGGTCTCAGGTCTCGTACCTGAGGCCTTTTTCGATGCTCAAAAACAAATACAGCAGGAGGAACGAAACGATGAAGTATTCCTTTACGAGCAGAATCCGCTACAGCGAAATCGGTGAGGACGGAAATCTCACTCTGCCGGGGCTGATCAATTACTTTCAGGACTGCAGTACCTTCCAGTCGGAAGCGATCGGCGAGGGCGTTGCGGAGCTCAAAAAACGAGGCTGCGCCTGGGTGCTGTCCGCGTGGCAGATTCATGTGCGCCGCTATCCATCCCTCGGTGAAGCGGTAAAAATCACTACATGGGCGAGCGGCTTCAAAGGATTTCTTGGCATGCGTAACTTCACGATGGAAACAGAAGACGGCGAAATGCTCGCCTGTGCCAACTCCATCTGGTCTTACGTCAATATGGAAACGGGTCATCCCGTCCGTGCACCGAAAGAGACGACAGACGCCTATGGCATTGACGATCCGATCGACGAGGATTTCGGCGAGCGCAAAGTGAAAATGCCGGAAGCAGATTTCATCGGCGAACCGTTCCCGGTGCGGCCGCACAACCTCGATACGAACCACCACGTCAACAACGCACAGTTCATTTCCCTTGCCGGTGAATGCCTTCCGAAGAACTTCACCGTGCGCCGGATGCGCGCCGAATACAAACAGCAGGCGCACCTCGGCGATGTCCTGCATCCGTTGCGCGCTGAGACGGAAAACGGCTGTTTTATCTCGCTGAACGATGAAAAAGGACAGCCATACGTAGTTGTGGAATTTCAATGATTGTGGTACAATCGGAAAGAATAAGATACGAACGTAATAAACACAATGAGGAAAGGGGAATTTGCCATGAGAGCGCAGAACCTTACACTGTTAACCGATTTATATGAACTTACCATGATGCAGGGCTACTACGAGAACCCGTCCGATCAGATCGTGGTATTTGATGCATTTTACAGAAAGAATCCATGTGGCGGCGCATACGCCGTATGTGCAGGACTTGAGCAGGTAATCGAGTATGTCCGCGATCTTCACTTTTCACCGGATGACATCGACTATCTCCGTTCCCTCCATATTTTCAACGATGATTTCCTGGAGTATTTAAGAGGCTTCCATTTCACCGGAGATATCTATGCGATCCCGGAAGGAACCGTCGTATTCCCAAGAGAGCCGCTCTTAAAAGTTGTCGCTCCGATCATGGAGGCACAGCTTGTAGAGACCGCGATTCTGAACATGATCAACCATCAGAGCCTGATCGCGACGAAAGCATCCCGCGTTGTTTACGCGGCAAAGGGCGACGGCATCATGGAGTTTGGACTCCGCCGTGCGCAGGGACCGGATGCCGGCATTTACGGCGCGCGTGCTGCCATGATCGGCGGCTGCATCGGAACCTCCAATGTCCTGACAGGACAGATGTTTGATGTTCCGGTCAAGGGAACCCACGCACACAGCTGGATCATGAGTTTCCCTGATGAATACACCGCATTTAAAACGTATGCGAAACTGTATCCGGAAGCATGCATTCTTCTTGTAGATACGTACGATGTTCTCGAATCTGGCGTTCCGAACGCCATCCGCGTTTTCAAAGAGATGAGAGAGGCAGGCCTGCCGATGAAAGGCTACGGCATCCGTATCGACAGTGGTGACCTTGCTTATCTGTCAAAGAAAGCATATCAGATGCTTGAGGCAGAGGGCTTCGGCGATGCCATTATTTCCGCATCCAGCGATCTCGACGAGTACCTGATCGACAGCCTCAAAACCCAGGGCGCGAAGATTAATTCCTGGGGTGTCGGCACAAATCTGATTACCTCCGGTGACTGGCCGGCATTCGGCGGCGTTTACAAGCTGGCGGCTGCAAAGGATAAAGAGGATGCAGAATTTACACCAAAGATCAAGCTGTCCGAGAACTCTGAGAAAGTAACAAATCCGGGTAACAAGACCATTTTCCGTATTTATGATAAAGAAAGCGGAAAGATCCGTGCAGATCTGATCTGCCTCGCAGACGAGACCTTCGACGAGAGCAAAGATATGATCATCTTCGACCCGATCGAGACCTGGAAAAAGACGAAGATCAAAGGCGGAACCTACACCTTACGCGAGCTCCTCGTTCCGATTTTCCAGAAGGGCGCATGCGTCTACACTTCTCCATCCGTCATGGAGATCCGCGACATCTGCACCAGAGAGAAAGATACCCTCTGGGAGGAGTCAAAACGTCTGGTCAATCCGCATGAGGTTTATGTGGATCTGTCTGACAAGCTGTACCACATCAAGAGCGACCTGCTCGAGGAGATGAGCATGAAGGCTCTCGGCGAGCAGTAAGAAAGGAAGTCAAATGTTAAATATAGGAAGAAAGCAAAAGCTGGTAGTAGTAAAGAAAGTAGAATTCGGTATTTATCTTGGGGAGACCCGGGAAGCAGGCGAGAAGGAACGTGTTCTTCTGCCGATCAAACAGGTGCCGGAAGGAACAAAAGAGGGAGATGAGCTGGAAGTATTTCTGTACCGCGATTCCAGCGACCGTCTGATTGCGACAACCAGAGAGCCGAAGCTGGTGCTTGGAGAGCTGGCTGTCTTAAACGTAGCTGCTACCGGAAAGATCGGAGCATTTCTGGACTGGGGTCTGGAAAAAGATCTGTTTCTTCCGTTTAAACAGCAGACCCGCCGCCTCCATCCAGGTGATGAGGTTCTGGTTTCCCTCTACATCGACAAGAGCGACCGTCTCTGCGCAACGATGAAGGTTTACCATTTCCTGAAAACCAATTCTCCGTACGTCGTAGGCGATATCGTAAAGGGAAGAATCTACGAGATCAGCGGAAACTTCGGCGTTTTCGTTGCTGTTGATGACCGCTACTCCGGCCTGATTCCAAAGAGAGAAGCACAGGCAGACTATCATGTCGGCCAGGAACTTGAGTGCCGCGTTACAGAAGTCAAAGAGGACGGAAAACTCTCCCTGTCCGCACGCGGAAAAGCGTACGAGCAGATCGCAATCGATGCAGAGAGCGTTCTTTCTGTGATCGAGGAATTTGCAGGTGTCCTTCCATTTGATGACAAAGCATCACCGGAAGTGATTCAGAGAGAATTCGGCCTCAGCAAAGCAGCATTTAAGCGTGCGGTCGGCCATCTGATGAAAGAAAAACAGGTTGTCATCCGCGACGGTAAAATCTGGACGGCAGAAAAAGCAAAATAAGAAAAAATCGGGCACTGGACAGGAAGCACATCCTCTCCGGTGTCCGTTTTTTTTGTGTCAGACAGCAGATAAAATTTTGAAATTTTTTCTGCGCCCGGTTTGCGGTTGCGCGAAGAGAGGATTGCGCTTATAATATGATCTATATGACAAAAAATGACACAGGATCTGATGGAGAGCGATGAAGAAAAAGAAAAGTAAGAAAAAAACATCTTTTATTTCCAAAACCGCAATGACGGTTTTGACGATCATTCTGATTATTCTGTTTTTCTGCATTATGTCGATGGTCGAGAAAATACAGGGAACGGCCCGCGTTGTCAACTATGCCGGTCTGGTGCGCGGAAAAACGCAGCGGATTATCAAGCTGGAGGATGCGGGAGAACCGCAGGATACGATGATTGCAGACATCAACGCTTATATCGACGGTCTGCAGAACGGAAGCAGCGAGCTGGATCTGGTGCGCCTGGATGACCGGGATTTTCAGGATAAGATGACTGAGCTGGCATCGTATTTTGAAGAGCTGAAGGCAGAGATTCTTCTGGTGCGTGAAAAAGGATATGAGAATACCGCGATTATCGAAAAGAGTGAGACCTTTTTCAAAATCTGTGACGAGGCGACGGGCCTTGCGGAAGCGTATTCGCAGAGAATGGCGTCTTCGCTGAAGAAGCTGGAGCAGGTGGTAGTAGGAGATATCATCGGTCTGGTGTTTGTCATCGGCATGGAGCTGATCAAGGCCGTCCGCTATGCGGCGATGAACCGTATTCTGCAGAAGAAAGTCTATCTCGATGAGGCGACGGGCCTGCCAAATAAAAATAAATGCGAAGAGATTCTGGAGGAAAGCGACGGAGGAGAAGAAATTTCCGGCGTGTATGCGGTCTGCGTGTTTGACCTCAACAATCTGCGTACGATCAACAACAGTCTGGGTCACGATAAGGGAGACGAATATATCCGTTCCTTTGCCGTTCAGCTTCGAAAAGCAGTCCCGGAGGAGTATTTCGTCGGAAGAAACGGCGGAGATGAGTTTCTTGCCATTCTGCGCGGACTGAACCGCGAAGAAGTGGAAGCGTGCATGAATCACATCCGCACGCAGACGGCAGAATATTCCCGCCAGCACCCGGAGATGCCGATCAGCTACGCCGGAGGCTATGCACTGTCCACGGAATTTGAAGACTGTGATATCCGGGAACTGTTCCGCCATGCGGACCAGAACATGTATATCGACAAAAACCGCGCGAAGATGGAAGAAGCCGCCGCAGAGCGGAAGATCAGCCTGGAAGCGCTGGACGTCGTAAAGAAAAAGGGATACCATTTTTCCAACTGTATTTACTGCAATGCAAGACAGGACCAGTACCGGATTCTGCGTGCTGTTTCGGGCTTTTTCCTTGCCGAGGACGGCAGCTATACCGGTGCGGCCGAGCATATTGTGCAGGGCATCACGGATGAGGAAAAGAGAAAGGAAATGCGTAGAATGCTGGATCTTACCCATCTGAAGGAGTGCTATCAGAAGGGAGAAGAGAGCGTAGAAATTCTGTACGAGTATCAGGAGGGCAGCGAAGGGGAAGCGCTCTGCCGGGGAAAAGTCACCATTCTGTTCTACGACGCGGCCGAGGATGGCGGACTGCACCATTTTCTGATGGGCTTTGAGCGGTTCCGCTCCAATGGGGAAGCTGCTCGGAATGAAAAAGAACAGCTCGACCAATACTATGAACAGATGAAACAGTCGATCATTGAAAACAGCCACTACGCCGAGGCACTTCTCGAGACGGCCGAGGCCGTGTTCGCCGTTGATCTGACGAATGATTCGCTGGAGCAGATTTTTTACCACAGCGGGCAGAAGAAATTTGACCTCAATATAGATCTGCCGTGTTCCTACGAGAAATACTGCGGGGAATGCAGTGCGTTTGTCGCGGAGGAGACATTGGAATCATACCGCATTGTGGATTCCTCGAAGAAACTGCTGCAGCGCTTTGAAAACGGAGATAAGCAGGTAGTCGTGGAGTATCAGGAAACAGATGAGTCCGGCAGAAGAATATGGTTGCAGAAGACGGTTCTTATGTCACAGGATACCGTCTACGACCGAAAGACAAAGCGGGAGAGCGTTGTGGTGCACGGCATGATCCTTTTCCGTGATACGTCAGAGTTCCACAGCCGGGAAGAGAGGGAGAAGATACAGCTTCAGGATGCCTTTAGAGCTGCAGATAGTGCAAGTCGTGCAAAAACAGAATTTATGAACCGCATGAGCCACGATGTGCGCACGCCGATCAATGGCATTATGGGCATGCTGGATATCATCCGCAAAAACCGGCAGGATGAGGCAAAAGTGGACGACTGCCTCGATAAAATCAATCTTTCCGCAAGCCATCTGCTGGCACTCGTCAACGATGTGCTCGATATGAATAAGCTGGAGTCCGGAAAAGAGACGATCGAGAGCGTTTCTTTTGACCTGACGCATCTGATGGATGATGTGTCATCCCTTGTCAATGCGCAGATTACGGAGATGGGCATTACCCACCGTACGCACCGCGGTGAGCTGACGCACACGAGACTGATCGGCAGTCCGCTGCGCCTGCGGCAGATTATGCTGAATCTCTTCAGCAATGCAATCAAGTACAACAAGCCGGGCGGAACGATCGATACGTATGCGGGCGAAGTCTCCTGCGACGGAACCCGGGTCGTCTACGAGTTCCGCATCACGGACAGCGGCATCGGAATGAGCAGCGAATTTATCGAAAAAGAGCTGTTCCATCCGTTCACACAGGAGAAGTCCGGTGCGAGAACGCAGTACAAGGGAACGGGCCTTGGCATGTCGATCGTCAAAGAACTGATCGAAAAAATGCAGGGCACGATCGAGGTAACGAGCCAGCAGGGCGTCGGAACGACGTATGTATTCCGGCTTCCGTTTTACATTGACTGCGAGGGACAGCGGATTCAGGAAGTAAAGACACGGATCGCAGGAAAAGAGCTTGTCCGCTTCCACGTTCTGCTTGTCGAGGATAATGAGATCAACATGGAAATCGCCGAGTTTTACCTGACCGATCACGGTGCGACGGTGGAAGAGGCATGGAACGGCCGCGAGGCGGTCGAAAAGTATGCGGCGAATCCGCAGAAATTTGATGTGATTTTAATGGATCTGATGATGCCTGTGATGGGCGGCCTTGAGGCGGCGCGGCAGATCCGCGCCATGGAGCTTCTGGAAGCAAAACAAGTCCCGATCATCCCGATGACGGCGCAGTCTTCCGAAGAGAGCAAAGAGGGATGCCGCGCAGCGGGCATGAACAGCCATCTGACCAAGCCGATCGAGCCGGACAGCCTGGTGCAGACGATCTTGGAGACAGCGGAACATGCCTTTGGAAAATAGAGGAGAAAACGATGAGTTTTACGCATTTACATGTACATACCGAATACAGCCTTCTGGACGGATCGAACAAGATCAAAGAGTACGTTGCCAGAGTCAAGGAGCTTGGCATGAACAGCGCCGCGATCACCGATCACGGCGTCATGTTCGGCTGTATTGATTTTTATAAAGAAGCCCGCGCGCAGGGCATCAAGCCGATCCTCGGCTGTGAGGTTTACGTGGCGCCGGGTTCCCGTTTCGACCGCGAAACCAGCCGCGGAGAGGACCGGTACTACCATCTGGTTCTGCTGGCGGAAAATAATACGGGCTATTCCAATCTGATGAAGATTGTTTCGGCGGGCTTTATCGATGGATTTTACTATAAGCCGCGTGTCGACATGGAGATTCTGGAAAAGTATCACGAGGGCATTATCGCGCTTTCCGCCTGCCTTGCAGGTGAGGTGGCGCGTGCGATGGTGCGGAACCAGTACGAGATGGGAAAAGAGGCCGCACTGCGGTATGAGAAGATTTTCGGAAAAGGCAATTTCTTCCTGGAATTGCAGGATCACGGCATCTCGGAGCAGCGGATGGTCAATCAGCAGCTGATGCGCCTCTCGGCAGAAACCGGCATCGAGCTGGTGGCGACGAATGATATTCACTACACGTACGCAGAAGATGCGGATTCCCACGATATTCTTCTGTGCCTGCAGACCGGAAAGAAGATCACGGATGAGGACCGCATGCGCTACGAGGGCGGCCAGTATTTCGTGAAATCCGAGGCGGAGATGGCATCGCTCTTCCCGTATGCACCGCAGGCAATCGAAAATACACAGAAAATTGCAGACCGGTGTAATGTGGAGATCGAATTTGGTGTCACAAAACTTCCGAAATTCGATGTGCCGGAAGGATACACTTCCTGGGAATACTTAAATAAGCTCTGCTACGACGGCCTCGAGGAACGGTATTACCCGGCGACGGATGAACTGAAAGCGCGGCTGAAATACGAGCTTGATACGATCAAAACGATGGGTTACGTCGATTACTTCCTGATCGTGTGGGATTTCATCAAATTTGCGCGCGACCACGACATCATGGTCGGACCGGGACGAGGATCGGCGGCCGGAAGTATTGTTTCCTACACCCTTGGCATCACACAGCTGGATCCGATGCGGTACCAGCTCCTGTTCGAGCGTTTCCTGAACCCGGAACGAGTTACCATGCCTGATATCGACGTGGATTTCTGTTTCGAACGCCGCCCGGAGGTCATCGACTATGTAACGAGAAAATACGGCAAGGACCGCGTTGTACAGATCGTCACATTCGGTACACTGGCGGCGCGCGGTGTCATCCGCGATGTCGGCCGTGTGCTGGATATGCCGTATGCACAGGTCGATTCGATTGCGAAGATGATTCCGAATGAACTGAATATCACGATCGACAAGGCACTGCAGATGAACCACGAGCTGCGGGAGCTGTATCAGGGCAATGAAGAGGTTGCACATCTGATCGACATGTCACGGAGACTTGAAGGTCTGCCGCGCCACACGTCGATGCACGCCGCCGGTGTTGTCATCGGCTCGCGTCCGCTGGTGGAATTTGTGCCGCTCTCGCGAGGAAGCGACGGAACGATCGTCACGCAGTTCACGATGACGACGCTCGAGGAACTGGGACTTCTGAAAATGGACTTCTTAGGACTTCGGACCCTGACCGTCATTCAGAATGCGACAAAGCTCGCAGAGCGTTACAGCAATAAGAAAATTGATCTGCTTCACATCGATTACAACGATCCGAAAGTGCTCGGTATGATCGGCGCATCGAAAACGGTCGGTGTGTTCCAGCTCGAGAGTGCGGGAATGAAAAACTTCATGAAGGAGTTAAAACCGCAGAGCCTCGAGGATATCATCGCCGGAATTTCCCTGTACCGTCCGGGCCCGATGGATTTTATTCCGCAGTACATCAAAGGAAAAAACAACCCGGAATCCGTTACGTACGATACACCGCTCTTAAAACCGATTCTGGAGCCGACGTACGGCTGTATCGTCTACCAGGAACAGGTTATGCAGATCGTACAGGCACTGGCGGGCTATTCGCTTGGACGGGCCGATCTGGTGCGCCGTGCGATGTCGAAGAAAAAGGCATCTGTCATGGAAAAAGAGCGCCAGAATTTCGTTTATGGAAACGAGGCCGAGGGCGTGCCGGGCTGTATCAAAAACGGCATTGATGAGAAGACAGCGAACAAGATCTACGACGAGATGATCGACTTCGCGAAATACGCCTTCAACAAATCCCATGCGGCGGCGTACGCGTTCGTATCGTACCAGACGGCATGGCTGAAATACTATTACCCGGTTGAGTTCATGGCGGCTCTGATGACCTCCTGCATCGATAACCCGGGAAAAGTCGCAGAGTATATCTTGAGTTCCCGGCAGATGGGCATTTCCATTCTGCCGCCGGACATCAACCGAAGCGAAGGAAAATTCACGGTAGACGGCCAGGCGATCCGCTATGGCATGGCGGCGGTCAAAGGCATCGGAAAGCCGGTCATGGAGGCGATCGTGGAGGAGCGGAGTGCAAACGGACCGTTCCGCTCGTTAAAGGATTTCGCGGAGCGCCTGAGCGGAAAAGAAGTCAACAAGCGGACCGTCGAGAACTTTATCAAGGCGGGCGCATTCGACTGCTTCGGCGTGACGAGAAAGCAGCTCATGTTCGTCTACGCCAATGTGCTCGATGATGTGGCGCGCGAGAAAAAAGATTCGTTAAGCGGCCAGATGAGTCTGTTTGACTTCGTAGATGAGACGACCAAACGGTCGTATGAAACGGTGTACCCGGATGTCGGAGAATACGAAAAGAGTGATCTTTTGGCGCTCGAAAAAGAGGTGCTCGGCATCTACGTCAGCGGTCATCCGCTCGAGGAGCAGGAGGAGTGCTGGCGGAAGAACATTTCCGCGGTAACGACAGACTTCCAGCCGGATGAGGAGACGGGTTTCCCATCCGTCACCGACGGCGCGAAAGAGATTGTCGGCGGCATTATCACGGATAAAAAAATCAAATATACAAAGAATAACAAGACAATGGCATTTCTCACACTCGAGGACCTCGTCGGCAGTATGGAAATCGTCGTATTCCCGCGCGATTACGAGAAAAACGCACCGATGATGCAGACCGATGCGCGTGTCTTCATCCAGGGCCGTGTTTCCGCGGAGGATGATAAGCCGAGCAAGCTGATCTGCGAGAAAATTTTCCCGTTTGCTGGCATCCCGAAAGAGCTCTGGATCCAGTTCCCGGACAAGGAAACGTACGAGAGAGAAGTGGCGGATCTGTACCAGATGCTGCATGAATCCGACGGCAAGGACAGCGTGATTCTCTACATCAAATCGATCAAAGCGATGAAAAAACTGCCGCCGAGCCGCAATGTGCAGGCAGATGCCCGTCTGGTGGCGTCACTTCAGGCAAAATTCGGTACCGGAAACGTGAAAGTTGTAGAAAAGAGTATTGAAAAAAGGGCCTGAATGCTTTAAAATAAAACTGTGTGTGATTAATAAATAAAACTACTCGTTTATTAATGTGTGTGATGAGATGGAGGAATTCATATGGCAACGACTAACAAGGTAAAGACAATCGGAGTGCTTACCAGCGGTGGTGATGCACCAGGTATGAACGCAGCGATCCGTGCAGCCGTAAGAAGAGGTCTGCAGAAGGGCGTTCAGATGAAAGGTATCCTGAAAGGCTACGACGGACTGATGAACGAAGAAATCATCGACATGACAGCCCGCGATGTATCCGACACCATCGAGCGCGGAGGTACCATCCTTTATACCGCCCGCTGCGCAGAGATGCGTACACTGGAAGGCCAGAAACGTGCTGCAGATGTCTGCAGAAAACACGGCATCGACGGACTGGTAGTTATCGGCGGAGACGGATCTTTTGCAGGAGCGCAGAAACTGGCAGCTCTTGGAATTAACACCGTAGGTGTACCGGGAACCATCGACCTGGATATCGCCTGCACAGAATATACCATCGGTTTTGATACCGCGGTAAACACTGCAATGGAAGCCATTGATAAAGTAAGAGATACTTCCACTTCCCATGAGAGATGCTCGATCATCGAGGTTATGGGACGTAATGCCGGATATATCGCTCTTTGGTGCGGTATCGCAAACGGCGCAGAGGATATTCTTCTTCCGGAGAAATACGATTACGATGAGCAGAAGATCATCAACAACATCATCGAGAACCGTAGAAAAGGCAAAAAACATCATATCATCGTAAATGCTGAGGGCATCGGCCATTCCACCAGCATGGCGCGCAGAATCGAAGCTGCAACCGGCATCGAGACCCGTGCAACGATCCTTGGACATATGCAGCGTGGAGGAAGCCCGACATGTAAAGACCGTGTATATGCGTCCATCATGGGTGCTTACGCAGTTGACCTTCTTCTGGAAGGCAAAACAGACCGCGTTGTTGCATACAAGAACGGTGAGTATGTAGATTACGATATCGATGAGGCACTGTCCATGACAAAGACTCTGCCGGAATATCAGTGGGAGATCGCAAGAGCTCTTTCTTATAACTATACGAAATAAAAAAATATCACGAAACAGACTGTTTTTAGCAAGCAGTCTGTTTCATTGGTATAATAGCGGGAATAAAAATGTTTCCGCGGACGGAATAGAGAGACAAAATAAAAAAACAGGAGGAACTTAACAATGGTTACCTGGAACAATCTTGATAAACTGGCTTCTTTTGAGGAGTTGAAAAAAGTGGAGCGTGTCAATCTTGCCGAGGTGATGTCCGGCGAAAACGGAGCAGAGCGCGTAAAATCTTACAGCGTTCCGATGGCAGAAGGACTTGCGTATAACTACGCAGCAAAACAGGTGAATGAGGATGTCCTTGCCGCACTCGTAAAACTGGCAGAAGAGGCACAGCTTTCTGAAAAATTTGAGGAGCTTTACAACGGTGCTGTCATCAACACCGGAGAGAACCGTCTCGTGCTTCATCAGCTGACCCGCGGCCAGCTCGGAAACACCGTTACGGCAGACGGCGTAGACAAACGTGCTTTCTACGTAGAGCAGCAGAACCGCATCGCAGAGTTTGCGAACAAAGTACATGCAGGTGAGATCACCAACGCAGCAGGTGAAAAATTCACCACCGTTGTGCAGATCGGTATCGGCGGAAGCGACCTTGGCCCGCGTGCGATGTATCTGGCTCTGGAAAACTGGGCAAAGAAAAACGGCTGCTTCAAAATGGAAGCAAAATTCATCAGCAACGTTGACCCGGATGACGCAGCAGCTGTTCTGAATTCGATCGACGTAGCACATTCCATCTTCGTTCTGGTATCCAAATCCGGAACCACACTGGAGACTCTGACCAATGAGTCCTTCGTAAAAGACGCTCTGAAAAATGCAGGCCTGGATGCATCCAAGCATATGATCGCCGTTACCAGTGAGACTTCTCCGCTGGCAAAGAGCGACGACTATCTGGCAGCATTCTTCATGGATGACTACATCGGAGGCCGTTATTCTTCCACATCCGCAGTCGGCGGCGCTGTTCTGTCCCTGGCTTTCGGACCGGAAGTATTCGCAGCATTCCTCGAGGGCGCTGCAGCAGAAGATAAACTTTCTGCAAACAAAGACGTATTACAGAACCCGGAGATGCTCGATGCGCTGATCGGTGTTTACGAGAGAAACGTTCTTGGCTATCCAAGCACTGCAGTTCTTCCGTACTCCCAGGCACTGAACCGTTTCCCGGCTCACTTACAGCAGGTAGATATGGAGTCCAACGGTAAATCGGTCAACCGCTTCGGCGAGCCGGTCAATTACCCGACCGGTCCGGTTCTCTTCGGCGAGCCAGGTACCAATGGACAGCATTCCTTCTATCAGCTGCTGCATCAGGGAACTGATATCGTTCCGCTGCAGTTTGTAGGATTCCGCAATAACCAGATGGAGACCGATGTCGACATCCAGGGCAGCACCAGCCAGCAGAAACTCTGCGCAAACGTAGCAGCTCAGATCGTTGCATTTGCCTGCGGTAAAGCAGATGAGAATAAAAACAAAAACTTCGAAGGCGGCCGTCCGTCCAGCATCATTATCGGAGATCAGGTAAATCCGAAGACGCTGGGAGCACTGCTTGCACACTTCGAGAATAAGATCATGTTCCAGGGATTCCTGTGGAACGTAAACAGCTTCGACCAGGAAGGCGTACAGCTTGGTAAAGTCCTTGCAAAACGCGTTCTGGCTCACGAGACAGACGGAGCACTGAAGGTATTCAGTGATCTGCTCAATATCTAAAAGCGTTATTTTCTGATCAGAAAAGGCGTCCTGTGAAAAAAATCTCCCGGAAAAACTCCGGGAGATTTCAGACTATAGACAAAGCCCTGCTTTTGCACAATGTCATTAACTTTAGCAAAGAGCAGAAATCGTAAGCATTTATAAAACTATGAT
>NZ_QUGO01000023.1:0-40008 GCF_003479105.1 Blautia sp. AF19-13LB | reverse complement strand
AGTCACCGGACGAGCCGATCTGCGCGGAGTAACCGGACGAGCCGATCTCCGCGTAGTAACCGGACGAGCCGATCTTCGCGTAGTCACCGGACGAGCCGATCTGCGCGGAGTAACCGGACGAGCCGATCTGCGCGTAGTTACCGGACAGATTCGTTCCATTCGTTTTTTCAAGTGTAAAATCAATGCACGCTTTCAAGAACCCTTTAAGTCCGAGTTTTGCGCCGACGTGAATTTTATTTGTTGCCCGCTTTTCTCCGTCATTCCATACCTGACCCAATGCTTCCACTTCCGCAAATTCAGACAAATTTCCGTTGCCATCCACGAGGTCGTAATGGTTCAGAACCTCCCACGGGTCCTCGTAGAAATGCATAACGCCTTTATAGCAGCATCCCTCACCGTACTCCTCATATGTCGTGTTTTCCTCGCACTGTTTCCCTCCGCAGGAAAAATCTTTCTCGAATCCCTTAAAACCTTTCATTCCCATTGCCTTTTCTCCTTTCATGTGCTATGATGATGTTGTCTTTTTATGGATGCCCTTCGTCTCTCCGGAGGGCATTTTTTACATTCTCAACCACATCTGGAACACTCTGTCTTTCTTCTTTTCCGCCTTTTCAGCTTCTGTTTTCTTTCTCTTCTCCTCCGCGTCAACCGCCAGAAAAGCAAGATACCCGAGAATCATCAGCGAAAAGCACCAGAAGAACCCGCCCCAATTGATATTGCTGATGGCCACGAGTGCCGTAACCCACAGAATCACTTCTGCTGCTACAATTTTTTTCTTCAATGCTTCGCCCTCCATTTCTCCAGCTCCACTGTGTCGAACACAAGCGGGCTGTTTCTCTTCATCGGGTTGATTTTCCTCACAACCCCCGCCGGTGCGTATTTCTCGGCGCGTTCGAGCACTGTTTCCCCCAACAGGGGATTCTGCATTTTCAGCAGTTCAGATTTCCGCATATACCGCGCCGGATACGATATCCGACTTTCTTCTTTTTCTTTGATCCGGACCTCTCGGCCCAGAAACATGAAAATCATTTTTTCTGCTTCTGCTTTCGTAATTTCTTCCATCCGGGGAACCTCCTTACTACATTACCAACACGGCCGCCACAACCGTTATCAGCGCCACGAAAGTTACCAGCCAAGCGCCGAACCAGAATTTTGCTTTCTTTCTGGCTTCCCGTATCACCTCAACCGCGAACTCTTCCGCCTGCTCCCATGTCGTTTTTTCCATGTTTCTCCTTAGCTCTGTAATTTCCACCGATTACGTTTCCTTTTTCATCCAGCCAATCCCACAGGTAGCGGCCTTTCCCTCGCAATTCCTTTGCATTTCCATCCGGCGTATTTCCCCGCTCCGCTTTTCCCTAGCGATTCAATGTCGTGCTTAGCCCCGCTCTTCCATCGCTGTGATAACTTTGTTGATGAAATATCTCTGCCCTTTCCCTGTTACTTTCGGGGTGCGGCTGATCCGAACATTTCCATTCGGCTGGGTGATCGTGGACTCTTTGATCTCCATAACCTCGAGATCCATGCTCTTCTGAGTCGGCATGTTGTAACTGGCTCCGTCCTTTCGGATCAGATAACCGTTTTCCCGCATCCACTGGAAGAGCCGCTTCTCTCCGATGTCAACCCCGTTCTGCTTAATCAGCTTTGCAAGATCGCCAATCAAGATTGACGTTTTGCTTGCGCTCACTGCGTCCGCGAAAATCTCCTTCGGTCGCATCCGCTCAATCGCCTTGTTCTGCTCCTCAATGGTTTTCTGCGCTTCGAGGACTGCCAGAGCCAGAAGTTCCTTTCCCTGCGGTGCTGTCTGCTGGTAGCCGCCGGTTTTCCGGATCGCCGGGAGAACCTCGGCTGTCACCCAGCGTTTGAATTGTTTTGCGCTCTCCAGCTTGCTACCGAAGATCAGCGCATACAGCCCGGACTCGTTGATGAATGTAAGCCCTCTGTTTGGGAAATCCTCTAATGTCGCGATTTGCGACTTTAGGAAAAGCCGTGCATCTTCTCTCGCTACGTGCTTTGCAATCGCATCCCGCGAGTTTCTGTAACCCAATGCGGTTGTGATGTCGGTAGCATTGAACCACGGTTCGCCGTCAATATTCACCGCCCGGATCGCTCCGAACTGGTCTGAGTAGAATCCTTTCAACTCGTTCATGCTTCCACCTTCTTTCTGTGGTCAAGAAAAAGCTATTTTGCTTACCGAGCAGCGCTTGCGATGCTCAATATATGTTTTTATATCTTTTTCTTATTCTTATTCTTATTCTAGGGGCGTTACTGTGACGCTACACCTCTGTTAGCGTAACGTTATGATAACGTTACTAAGCAAATTGCAATGACCCTGTTTGCGTTTTGCTATTTAATATTTCTCGTTCCAATGCCGGATGCGTCGGTAAAGTTCATCTGCCGCAGCGACTTTTTCAAGTTCTTCTTTGGTGATCGGCCGCGGCTCTCCGGCTTCCAGTTTTTCGATTTTCTTTTCCAGATCTGCGATTTTTCCGAACAGCTTTGCACTTGCATACTCTTCACTTTCCAGATCGTCCGCCAGATGTGGTAACGAAAGTAATGTTTTCAAGATTCCCATAGTCTTTACACCTTTCGTGTGTTATCCTCTTTACGAGGAGGTGAAATAATTGAATATTTCGAATGTTATCAATCTTGTATCAGTTGCTGTCAGTGTCACAAGCGCCATATTCGCGGCGCGTCAAACCAACGTTGCAAACCGAATTGCTCAAGAGCAACTTGACGAAACCAAAAAACCTAAACTCGGTATAGTCACTCAGCTCGAAAGCATTTCCCGTTCCATTCGTCACCTTGATGACACTGTAGAGAAGCTAAAAAAGATTGATGATCTGAACAACCAGTGATACGAGTGATGCAGCAAGCATAACCAGTGAGCCAATGTGCGCTCTTCTCGTACACTTAACGATTTTCTCCCATGCTTCGATACGACGCAGGTCGTCTTCGTCAAATTCGTACTCGTCGGATTCATCGAAGCATGGATCTTCTACATCTCTATTCACTTCTTTTCCGCTCCTTACGTTTTCTGTAACCGGGCTTTATCGGCTTCTTCTCTATCGCGAAGTGCCGAAAGATAGATGATAACCATGTTCTTACTGTCTTCTGGCAGTGACATGAAAATATCTGCAAATTTCTTGCACTCTTCTTTATCTTTTTCTGCTACCATGTACTCACCTCCTTTGTACTTTGTACATTCTCAATATAGCACTATGTACATACTTTGTCAATATGTTTTTTCGTACTTTGTACGATTTTTTCTATTGATATTTTGCTCATTCTGGTGTAAACTATCATTAGACAGGAGGTGAAAATGTTGCATGAAAGATTGAAAATGCTGCGTAAAGCCTTAAATATAGGTAGCCAGCAAAAATTCGCAAACGATCTTGGGATATCGTTTTCGAACGTCTCAAGTTATGAGATGGGAAGGCGAACCCCTTCTGATGCCGTCATTAAATTAATTTGTGAGAAATATAATGTGCGGGAAGAATGGCTCCGAGATGGAGAAGGTGAAATGTTTCGTGATGTTGATGTAGATTTCGGAACTATATGTGCTGAAATCGGAATTGAAGACTTGAAAGCCAAAGAAGCAATTATGAAATATTATCATCTGTCAAAAGAAGACAAGGAACTTTTTTGGAAGTTCATGGATCGTTTTTCGAAATAAAAGAAGCAGGGGTCAGTTCCCCTGCTTCTTATTTTCCGCGTATAATCTTTTTACAAAGCCATAAATCATATCAATGTACGCTGGATTGTAAATTTCGTCTACCATCCGTTTTATTTCTTTCTTTTTGTCTTCCGGTTGTTCATCTCTCATGATTATGTACCTCCCTGACAGTGCCAATCAAAATAGTGATACCACGATTATAGAATATTTGTTCGATAATATCAACCGTGCGCCACGTATCTGCCTATTTCGATATACAGAATCTCTAATTTTTCAACTTTTTTCTCCCCCCTTATTGATAGTTTTTAAAAATATGATAAAATTTTCTGTATAACATCTTTATACTTATATTACACCGGATACCGCACAAGATGTTGACGTAATTTCATGTGTGCTTGCTCTTTTGCTTGATAATTTTCGTCAGAATCTTGATACAAAGGGGGAATTTAAGGTGACTACAAAGAAAGAGATGTTAGACACGTTTGCGGAAAATCTGGAAAAAGAGCGCATAAAGCTCGGGTATACTCAATGTGATTTCGCGAAAAAGCTGGGGATTTCGGCATCTTCTTACCGGAACATCATTTCCCGCCGCGTGGACACGTTCAGTATCATGCTTGCGCCGAAACTCTATGAGCTGACAGGAAGATTCTTATACGAGATGTTCGGGCAACGCAGTATCGAGATTGAAGTGCTGAATAAATTCCGCAAATTAACAGATCGGCAGAAAGCCTACATAACCGCCAAAATAGAATTCGAGCTTGAGATGAAAGCCAAAGAAGAAGACCCTGCGAACATGTTGGATGTCCTGCTTCTGACAGGAAACATGGAAGATGGGATGGTTCTGGATTCCGCACATGAAGAGCATGTGTATTGCCCGGAATATATCAAGAAATACGGAGAGCGGCTGCACTGTGGCATCCGGATAACATCGAACCACTTACATCCCGTATATATCAAGGGCGACATCATCGGAATCTCGAAGCGGCCGCCCAGGGACGGTGATACATGCGTCCTGGTCAATAAAAAGAACGGGCGGGCGTACATCCGTAAATTTATCCAGTCGGAACCGTGCAGAATGGAGCCGATAAACGGGTATGGGGATATCATAACCATAGATCACAACAACCCGGACGAGATGAGGGAATGGGTTATATTTGGCGTGGTTATCACGGTTCTGCGCAGATAGGGGGAATCAATATGGCAGAGACAAAATATTGCAAACATTGCGGACAGGTTATTGACGCGGATTGTGTCGTGTGTCCGAAGTGTGGAAAGCAGGTTGAGGATCTTAAAACAGATCAGAAGAACGTTATTATTAATAACAACAACAGTAGCAGCGCATCCTCTTCTGCTTCTTCATCAGCAGCGGCAGCGGCGAGTGCAAGCCAAGGAGTATACGTCACAGGAAAACCAAAAAATAAATGGGTTGCTTTCTTCCTGTGCCTTTTTACTTTATGCGGACACAAATTCTACGAAGGAAAATTCGGAATGGGTATCCTGTACCTCTGTACCCTGGGGATTTTTGGAATCGGCTGGATTATCGACCTGTTTACGATTCTAGGAAAACCGAATCCGTATTATGTATAGATAATAAAAAATGGCCTAACAGACTGTGGCGCAATCTGTTAGGCCTTTCATAAGAGGTTACTCCCCGGAAGGAATAATCTAATGAACATGATTATGTTATCACACTTCCGGCGGCTTCGCAAGTGGAACGGGAAAATTTTCGATTTTTTTCGACTATTTTTTCCCGTCTGTTTGCGGCCGCTTTTTTGCACCCATTTTGCGCCGTCTCTGTGGCTTTTCCAGCCACTAAACGAAAGGAGCCTATAGATGGCAAAGGCGAAATATACAAAGCAAAAGAACGGGTATTTTCAAGCCCGTGTGTGGGATGGAAGTTATGTTGATGGAAAAAAGCACTACATCACGATCCGATCGAAGAAAAGCAGTAAGGATCTGGAAACAAAGGTGGCAGCCTACAACGACAAGATTAAGAACCTCGAAACCGTCCGAGACAAGAACATCCTGTTCCTGGACTACGCCGGGCGGTGGCTGACAGTCTACAAAGCCGAAGCGGCGAACAACACGAAGCGGATGTACCGGAACATCATCGAAAAGCATCTGCGGCAGATGGACGGCGTGCGGCTCTGCGATGTCCTGCCGATCCACTACCAGACAGTCCTTAACGACGCGGCCGGAAAGAAACGCATTCAGCAGCAGTTACAACTCACGTTCTCGCAGATCATGAAAGCTGCGGTGCATGACCGCCTGTATCCAGCCAACTTGCTCGAAGATCTCAAGGACGTGATGAAGCCAATCGACTACAAGGCAGATGAAAAGCGGCCACTGACCATAAACGAGAAAAAGGCGATGCAAGACGCTGAATTATCCCCATCTGATCGAATCTTTGTGGATATCTTGTACTGTACCGGATTAAGATGTGGAGAAGTGCTCGCCCTTACTCGGTTTGATATTGATTTTTCCGAAAAGATCATCAATGTGAACAAAGCAGTTGAATTTGATGATGCCGGAAAGCCGAGCATCAAAGAACCGAAATCGAAGAACGGATTCCGGCAGGTTCCAATTCCGCCGCAGCTCTATACGTCACTTGAAAGCTACGTGCGGTTTTGCATGAAAGGAACGCTTCTGTTTTCGATGCAGGGCGGCAAAATGGTGTCTAAATCCTCTTACCGCCGGAAGTGGGAAAGAATCACAAAGGAAATGAATAGAGTCGCCAAAAAGCCCGTCTGCGGACTCACAGCCCATATTTTCCGCCACAACTATTGTACATCGCTCTGCTACCAGATCCCGCGTATCTCGATCAAGAATATAGCGTCTCTCCTGGGGGATGACGAAGCAATGGTTTTGAGGATTTACAATCACATCATGCTGGAAAAAGAGGATACCGCCGGAGCGGTAGAAGCTGCTCTTTCCATGTGATACGAGGTGACACGAAAATGACACATTTACATTCCTCTACATTCCTCTACAATACCTTACTTTGATTTTCCGATAATTTCATTCCGACAACGTAAAAAGGCTGAAAACCCTAGTAAAATCAATGGTTTCCAGCCTTTTCAATTAGTGAAGCATCGGGGATTCGAACCCCGGACAACTTGATTAAAAGTCAAGTGCTCTACCGACTGAGCTAATGCTCCGTATACTTTTGCATCCAACTGGGCTAGCTGGATTCGAACCAGCGAATGCAGCAGTCAAAGTGCTGTGCCTTACCGCTTGGCGATAGCCCAATGTTTCGCCTTGCTGGCAGGGTGGATAAAGGGATTCGAACCCTTGGCCTCCAGAGCCACAATCTGGCGCGCTAACCAACTGCGCTATACCCACCATAATTACGACTTACAGTCTTTTTCACTATTTAATTTTAGTGAAGCGTGCTTGGAGGGATTCGAACCCCCGACCCACGGCTTAGAAGGCCGTTGCTCTATCCAACTGAGCTACAAGCACACAGCTTCTACAAATTTGTAGCAGCAAGCGGGTGATGGGAATCGAACCCACGTATCCAGCTTGGAAGGCTGGTGTTCTACCATTGAACTACACCCGCACGACATCGGGGTGACAGGATTCGAACCTGCGACCTCCTGGTCCCAAACCAGGCGCTCTAGCCAAGCTGAGCCACACCCCGTAAACAAGGTTTCCCGATTTGCGTTTAACCCTTTCGCGCTCGACGCAAGATTTATTATATTACATTGTTTTCGGTTTGTCAACACTTTTTTTCATTTTTTTCAAAATGTTTTTTGTGTTGTTTTGTTCTCACCGGACAACAAAGAGATCTTATCATATCTTTTCTCATCTGTCAACACCTAAATTGTATTTTTTTGACAAACTTTTTAAGAATTAGTCAGAACCTGCTCCGGTACTACCCTGTTTTCTTTGGAATAGTCATGTTAGTTGCGATAATTCATTCGATTTTGGGCTGTTCTCCGCCCTTTTTCGACCCGTTTTTTAATCCAGATACTTGATTTCCACCGAAAGCTCATGCTCTTCGTTGATCGTCAGCATGGCATAGCTTGGTTTTCTTCCCATCTGACGCGGATACGTGAGGCTGCCCGGATTGACAATCCAGAGATTTCCACGCTTTTCTGCGACCGGCCGGTGCGTATGGCCGAACAGTACGATATCCACACCCCTGGAAAGCGCCTCCGCATAGATTCCCTCCAGGCCGAGCGATACGCCGTAGTTATGACCGTGTGTGATAAAGGCACGGTAATCATCAATGTTCACCTGAATCTCCGCCGGGAGGTTTGAAAACCAGTCGTTATTTCCCATGACCATATAGCACGGGCCGTTTACCTTGGATTTGATCAGGTCATCCATCCCTTCCACGTCACCGCAGTGGATCATGCCGTCGAACTCCTCACGTTCCATGGCCTCCTCGAGGTTATACATCCGTCCATGGGTATCGCTCACTATCAGAAATTTCATACTCATTCTCTTCCCTCTTCTTATTTCAAATATGATGCAATCTGTTCTTTCATCGCCGCCAGTGCTTTTCCTCTGTGGCTGACTGCGTTTTTCTCTTCCGGAGAAAGTTCTGCGGTCGTGCGGCTCATATCCGGCAGATAGAAAATCGGGTCATAGCCAAAACCGTTCTCCCCGCGTTCCTCGTAACCGATTTTTCCCTCGATCGTTCCTTTGGTGGTACAGACTGTTCCATCCGGGAAGGCGGCTGCAATCACACAGACGAATCGTGCCGTTCTTTTTTCCACCGGCACGCCCTCCAGGCGGTCAACGAGGCTCTGATTTTTGATGCGGTAGGACGTATCCTCTCCCATATATCTTGCCGAATAGACACCAGGCTCGCCGTTTAAGGCATCCACTTCCAGACCGGAGTCATCCGCCAGCACGATCATGTCGCCGTCTGTGCATCCGGCAACGGTCTGTGCTTTGATTTTTGCATTCTCCTCAAAGGTTTTGCCGTTCTCATCGATCTCGACCGAAATGCCGGCTTCTTTCATCGAATAAATTTCCACCGGCAGATCCGCAAGGATTTCACGGATTTCTTTCATTTTGCCGGCATTTCCTGTTGCAAATACAATTTTTTTCATAACCGTTTTCCTTCTTTCACGCTGAAATAACTTGCGATCATTATACCGTATGTGTGACGCAAACACAAGAACCCTGTCACAAAAAAAGACCCCCGTTTTATCCGGGAGCCTTTTTTTGTAATCACACATTATTTTGCTTTTTTCTGATTTGCCAGAGTCTTGAATCCATCGAAAGCCAGGATCAGCGCCAGGATGACAAGCAGGCCTGCCAGCACGATACGTGCTACGCACCAGCCGATGCCAACGCCTGCGCCAAGGCCCTTGAAGTTTGCGATCAGGGTCTGTACAAGGGATGTGATGGTTACGATCAGCATGAATACCATCGGGAACAGGAACATTTTGTTGTTTTTGCCGACTTTTCCGAGCCAGGTGGCAACAGCAAGAAGTCCGATGGCTGCCAGCAGCTGGTTGGATGCACCGAACAGCGGCCAGATTTTGGAATAACCGGTCAGGCCAAGGCCGATGCCGAGTACTACGGTGATAACGGTTGATACAACCGGATTGGTCAGAACGGCTTTGTAGCCGGTTGCCTCTTTGTAAGTCTGTCCCGGCTCAAGCCAGAACTCCTGGAACATGTATCTTGCCAGACGGGTTGCGGTATCCAGAGAAGTCAGGCAGAATACCGATACAGTCAGAACCAGCAGAGAGTACAGTACGTGGGTCGATCCGCCAAGTCCCGGAATGGTTGCTACCATCTCGGAGATACCGGTTGCAAATACAGCGGTCGGAACAACGGTGGTTCCGTCTGCGTATCTGGACCAGATGTAGCCGACTGCACACAGAGATACAATCGCAAGCGCACACTCAATCAGCATACCGCCGTATGCGATCGGGCGGGCATTTTTCTCATTGTCAAGCTGTTTCGATGTAGTTCCTGAACCAACGAGTGAATGGAATCCGGAAATTGCTCCGCAGGCGATGGTTACGAACAGGGCCGGGAACATAAATCCAAGAGAACTTCCGGTCGGAGCCAGCGTATCTTTGAATCCGGTGAATGCCGGGATATCCAGGGATGCATGGCCCATCAGAGCACTTCCGATGACACCGACAGCGGCTACGATCATCATGAAGTACAGAAGGAAGGAGCTTAAGTAGTCACGCGGCTGAAGCAGAATCCAGACCGGTGCAACAGAAGCTACGGTGATATAGATACCAACGATTACCATCCATACTGTCTCGGAGAGATAGATCGGATGGAAGTTTAATCCAACAACAACGCAGACAACAATGGCTGCAACGCCTGCGATGGTGGAAACGCCAAGAGATACATTTCTTCTGTATACCATGAAACCGAACACAACGGCAAGTACGATAAACAGAATGGAAATCATAGCGGTTGTTGCATTTGCAGAACTTGCTGCCACATCGACAGCGCCGCTCTCGGTATAGGCTGCCTTGAAGGTATTGGCAACGATGGAACCGAAGGCTGCAACAACAAGAATCAGGGTCAGGTAAGCGAAAACGATAAAGAGTTTTTTCGCTTTACTTCCCATGGTGTCTGCGATAACCTCGCCGATGGACTGTCCTTTGTGGCGCAGGGATGCAAACAGTGCGCCGTAATCATGAACGCCTCCAAAGAAGATACCGCCGATGAGTACCCATAAAAGAACCGGAACCCATCCAAAGACAGCGGCCTGAATCGGTCCGTTGATCGGGCCTGCGCCTGCGATGGATGAGAAGTGATGTCCCATTAAGACAGGAGCTTTGGCAGGAACGTAGTCCACACCGTCCTCCTCGGTGAATGCAGGGGTTTTCCGTTTCGGATCAACGCCCCACTGCCCGGCAAGCCATTTTCCGTAGAATACGTATCCGGCGATCAGAATGCCGATTCCGACAACCAGTACAAGAATACTATTCATTTGTTTTTTCCTCCCTCTTTTTGGTAGAATAAATTTATAGATAACTAAGACCGGAACATCTTAGCATATCCCTTTACCAATTCCCAAGCCGCCCGGTTTCCAAACACTTTCTGTTCTGCCGTATCAAAGACGAGCAGCCGCACCTGACAGTAGCCTCTCAAAGAAAACCGGTAATTTTTATAATACTTATATTTTCGGATTTTCTTCTTTACGCTGTCCGCAACCGGTTTGTCCGCAAAAAAAATACCGGTGACCAGCGTGTACATGTGGTCGGTATCCGGTACTTCCTTCCCCTCGCGAACCACCTTTGGCTCTATCCATTCTGTCAGGTCCGTCAGAAATGTTTCGACGTCCTGGTCGTTCAGTTCTTCCACCGCTTTAAAATACGCATGCTCATGACAGCTGATCCTCCACAGCTCTGCTTTCTTTGAGAGCACGTATTTTGCGCCGCTCTCGTGGTAGCTTGCACAGGCATCGTATGTATGGCCGTTTACTTCGGACGGCTTTACGATATCGTAGCTCCTCTCGTAGGAATGCAGCAGCCTGTCTCTGATCTCCTGTCCGTTCATGGTTTCCTCCGCTTGATGAAAAAATTTCGCATGAGGACAGTTTAGCACAGTAGTGCAGTGATTTCAAGAAAATATTAAACTTTTCTAAAATTCTTCTTTTAATTTTTGTTATCAAAAAGGAGCAACGCCAAAAATCATTCGGCATTGCTCCTCCATTTGTATTATTTCTGTTCTTTTTCCCGGCGCGGCGGCTTCGGTCCCGCGTACTGGTAAAAGTAGGTTTTCAGCATTCCATTGTAAATTTTACGGTTTTTATCCGCCTTTTTGCCGAGATACCGCTCGGCATCCTCGTAGCTCGTGATCAGATACATCGACCAGGAATCGAGAGCGCGGTACCGCTCTCCTAATGTCTGATACAGGGCCGGAAGATCTTTTTTGTCCTCCAGGCGCTCACCGTACGGCGGGTTGGTAATCAGAAAACCGTATTTTTTCGGGTGCGACAGCTCGGCAACCGGACGCTGCTGGAAATGGATCAGGTGATCCACACCGGCCAGCTTTGCGTTCTCTCTGGCACTCTTGATGACATCTCCGTCGATATCAAAGCCCTGAATATCTGTCTCAATATCGTTCCGGATCCGGTAGCGTGCATCCTCCGCCGCATCCATCCAGCATTTTTTCGGCACGAGGTGCGTCCACTGCTCCGCAAGGAAAGAACGGTTGAGACCCGGTGCAATATCGGCCGCCATCATGGCCGCCTCGATCGGGAACGTACCGCTTCCGCAGAACGGATCGACAAGAATCCGGTCACCCTTCCACGGAGTCAGCATGATAAGTGCTGCGGCAAGGGTCTCGGTGATCGGCGCTTTCGCGGTCAGCTTGCGGTAGCCTCTCTTATGAAGGGAAACGCCGGAGGTATCGAGTCCGATCGTAACCTCGTCTTTTAAAATCGAAACACGGATCGGGTACTGTGCACCGTCCTCCGGGAACCACTCCATGTGGTAGACCTGTTTCAATCGCTCGACAATCGCTTTTTTCATAATCGACTGGATATCGGACGGGCTGAAGAGCTTACTCTTGATGGAGTTTGCCTTCGTTACCCAGAACTTTCCGTTTTTCGGGATAAATTTCTCCCACGGGAGCGCTTTTGTCGCTTCAAAGAGTTCATCGTACGTTTCGGCGTGGACCTGTCCTACTTTGAGCAGGATACGCTCGGTCGTGCGAAGGAACAGGTTGGCGTAGGCGATTCCCTCTGCATCTGCAAGAAACGTTACTTTTCCATCCTCCACGCGCTCGATTTCGTAGCCGAGGTCGAGGATTTCACGTTTCATCACCGCCTCCAGGCCGAAGTGGCACGGGGCGATCAGTTCATATAATTCCATACTCTCCCGTCCCCTCTTATAATGTGAGCTGTTTTACGACGGTGCCGTCAAAGCCTTTGATCGTAAATACGCCGTCCTCGAGGATTGCATAGGTCGGGATATTGCCCTCTTTCGGCAGAGATACAGAACCCGGGTTCAGAAAGGTGTGTGCGCCTTTTTTCTCGGCACGCAGGACGTGGGTATGGCCGTACAGGAAGATATCTCCATCCATCAGCGGCGGCAGATTCTGCTCATTGTAGATGTGGCCATGGCTCATATAGAAGGTATGGCCTCCCTCGATCAGGATGCCGTAATCTGCCAGCACCGGGAACTCCAGTACCATCTGATCTACTTCTGCGTCGCAGTTTCCGCGCACGTTGGTGAGGTACTGTTTTTTCTCATTCAGCATGGC
Organism: Blautia sp. AF19-13LB; assembly: GCF_003479105.1. Lineage (NCBI taxonomy): Bacteria > Bacillati > Bacillota > Clostridia > Lachnospirales > Lachnospiraceae > Blautia > Blautia sp. AF19-13LB. The sequence goes on along the minus strand of NZ_QUGO01000023.1, from coordinate 27,134 downwards.
GATGACCTGTTTCGGTGCGTATTCTTTTGGAAGATCGTTTCTCGGGCCGTGATAGAGAAGGTCGCCTAACAGAAACAGGCGGCTTGCGCCCTCTGCCTCGAAGGCTTCCAGCATTTTTCTGCAGTAATAGGCAGAACCGTGAATATCAGATGCAAACATGTATTTCATATCGTGATCTCTCTTTCGTTTTGTGGTTTGGTTTTGTATTGTTTTCTGTTTCATCTTACCGTATCTTTTCCCGCTTGACAAGAAGAAATGTTGGATTGCCGCCCCCTTACAGCTCTTCTCCCGCCACCAGATATCGTCCGCGGTATGCATGCATTCCGCCGATGACCGTTTTGACCTCGTATCCGTTCTCCGCCAGCCGCTTTCCCTCCGCCATGCTCGCGGCACCCCGCTCACAGCAGATCACAAGAATTTTGTCCCGCGGCAGACAGACCCGTTCGAGCAGATGGTCATAGGGAAGATTCACCGCTCCTTTCACATGCCCTTTTTCGTATTCCCGCCGGCTCCGCACATCGATGATCATCGCCCACGGTTTTCCCACGTACCAGTCCAGCTGGTCTGCCGCCAGCAGTGTCATGCCTGCCATATCCTGGTCCCCCTCTCCGGATCTGACTTTCTCTCCTGTTTTATATGTATGCAGAAACCGGCGGCAGAGTCCGTATGGGACCCTCCGCCGGCTTTTTCTGCCGGAATCCCAAGGTTTACTTAGTATTTTTCATACTCATCCTTCTCGTCCTGCTCCCGGTTCTGCTGACCGTAGGATGACATCTCACGGTCTTTCACATGATTGCAGTCTCTGCTGTTCTTCTTGTTTTTGCTGTATTCGCTTTTCTCGTATCCGTTTTTGCTGTACTCGTTTTTGCTGTATTCATTTTTGCTGTATTCATTTTTGCTGTTTCTGGTCATAATCTTGTTTCCTCCTGAATGTTTTTTTGTCCTGCGACATCCTTTAGTATCGCTTTTTCCGCGCAGATTATGCATCCAGAACCCTGTTTTTCCACGGTATCTGTTCCAAAGTGGGGAATGCAAGCCCAAAAATACAGTGTTTTTCCTGCTTTCGGACCACTGCTTTCCAAATTGTGGTAATTTTTTCCAACTTTTGAATTTCGATGTTGCTTTTTCCCGTTATCTGTATTATAATCAATTTTGTAAAAGAATTTACCCTTCATAAATTTTTTTACAATTAATAACCCCTTATTAATTATTTATACTCCCCTTGAAAGATCGGTAGCTCCCCTGCCGGTCTTTCTTTTTGCAATTATTCAGAGCCATGCAAAATTTCAAGAAGAACTGTGAGTCATGCTCGCATGAACGAACAGTTCTTCTTGAAATTTTATATGGCGAGAAGCCACATCGAGATGCAGCGCAGCGGAATCGAGATGTGGCTCTGAATAATTGCAAAAAGGAGGAAAGTCTGCATCAGCAGACTTTCCTCCTTTTTCCCGTTCTGTATATATGATTAGAATTCTACTTTTTCACCTTTTGCCGCTTTTGCTACGGTTCCTGCGAGGACGATCAACGCCATGAGGTTTGGAATTACCATCAGGCCGTTAAAGAGGTCTGACAGGTTCCATACGAGATCCACTTTCAGCAGAGAGCCGAGGAAAACGAACACAACGACGATCAGCGAGAACGGAACGACTGCTTTCTTTCCGAACAGATACTGTACGTTCTGTCTTGCGAAAAAGTACCATCCGACGATGGTCGAGAATGCAAAGAACAGAAGACAGATCGCTACGAACGCCGGTCCGAAGCCTTTGAGGCCGGTTCGGAATGCCGCCTGTGCGACCGGGGTTCCTTTAACACCGGTACTCATCATCTCTTCCAGAACGCCGGAAGAAAGAATAACGAGAGCGGTCATGGTCAGGACAACGAAGGTATCAATAAAGACACCGATCATCGCTACTTCACCCTGATCCTCCGGGTTCTCGACATCGGCAATCGCATGGGCATGCGGGGTGGAACCCATACCGGCTTCATTAGAGAAGAGGCCTCGGGCAACACCGTAACGCATGGCTTTCCGCACGGTAATACCGGCTGCTGCACCAAATACGGCGTCCGGACGGAATGCACAGATAAAGATCGAAGCAATCGCTGACGGCACATGCTGGATGTTGATCAGAATAACAACAAGGGCTCCGACGAGATACAGTGCTGCCATCACCGGAACAACTTTTTCGGTGAAGGATGCGATACGGGAGATACCTCCGATGAAAATGAATGCGGCGAGAACGGCTACAATCACACCCATCACCCATTTCGGTACGGAAAATGCGGTGTAGAACGCATCACTGATGGAGTTCGACTGTACCATATTTCCCATAAAGCCAAGCGCCAGAATAACGGCTACGGCAAAGAAGCCTGCCAGTGCTTTTCCAAACGTTCCCTTGAATGCGTGGGTAATGTAGTAAACCGGTCCTCCGATGACTTCTCCGTTCTCATCGCGGCGTTTGGAGATCTGCGCGAGATACGCCTCGCCGTAGATCGTTGCCATGCCGAAGAACGCAGCAAGCCACATCCAGAAGATGGCTCCCGGGCCGCCGGATACGAGTGCGGTCGCACATCCTGCGATGTTTCCGGTTCCGACCTGTGCGGCGATCGCTGTTGCAAGCGCCTGGAAGGAAGTCATGCCGTCTTTTCCGGCCTTCTTACCCTTTAACGAGAAACCGCCGAAGACGCGGTTCCACGCGGTCTTAAACTTTCTTACCTGTACAAAGCGGGTCCGAACAGAGAAATAAACTCCCGTACCTACCAGCAGAAACAGCAGTACGCTGTTCCAGAGCACATCACTAATCTGCGCAATTGCCTGATTCAATGCATCCATTTTCTTTTCTCCCTTTCCATTCGACGTATGGTCTGAACGATGTGGATCACACATCCGCACCGTTTTGAGAAAAAAAATACCATCTCCTGCGGGACTTTTCCTGCAGAACATGGCTCTGATTGAAAAATACAGCAAAAAACCGCGCTTCCGGAATTTTTTCGTTTCTGCGCACCGCTTTTTTTGTTCCGCGGCTGTTCTTCTTCTGTATCTTTTTTGACTCTGTCCTTTTGCCTGAGAGATTCTGCATCGCTGCATTGCACCTTCGGCACTCTTTTCAAGAGCTTCTCCAGAGACCACTCCGTTTTTAGTCCTCGCCGTCTCCCGTCCGTTCTTGTTTTAAGAAGAGAACCAGCACCTGAAAGTTTTACTTCTTCGGTCGTGCACCTTTCAAAAATTAAATTTCCAAAGGCTCTCCGCACATTTTCTAAAAACTTCTACGTCTTTTTTTATTTTTGTAAAACTATAGCACCTGTGATAGGATTCGTCAATACCCCATGCCGTATTTTTTTCAGAATATTGCAAAAACATATAAAAAATCAGCAGATCTGCGCGCGCACGCCTCAAAATCGCATGCGCGGCACAGATCTGCTGTTCTCTTTTCCAAATATCTTTTATGACGCCTGGAACTGGCTGTTGTACAGATTGTAGTAGAAGCCTTTCTTCTCAAGAAGCTCCTCATGGCGTCCCTGCTCGATAATCTTTCCGTCTTTCATGACGAGGATCAGCGAAGCATTGCGGATCGTGGACAGACGGTGGGCAACGACGAAACTCGTTCTGCCCTGCATCAGCTTGTCAAACGCCTCCTGAACCTGCAGTTCGGTACGGGTATCGATGCTGGAGGTCGCCTCGTCGAGGATCAGCATCGGCGGCAGGCAGAGCATGACACGGGTGATACAAAGAAGCTGTTTCTGCCCCTGGCTGATGCTGTCTTCGCTGAGAACCGTGTCAAGTCCCTTCGGCAGACGCTTGATAAACTCCCAGCTGTGTGCCTCTTTGGCCGCATTGATGATCTCCTCTTCCGTCGCATCCGGCTTTCCGAAGCTGATGTTGTCGCGCACGGTTCCCTGTTTGATCCAGGTATCCTGCAGCACCATACCAAAGCAGCTGCGGAGCGCATGGCGGGACAGTTCGTCGATCGGCTTTCCGTCGATGCAGACCTTTCCGGCATCGACATCATAGAAGCGCATCAGCAGGTTGATAAACGTCGTCTTTCCGCATCCGGTCGGGCCGACAATGGCAACACGCATGCCCGGCTGTACGTCAAGATTAAAGTTCTCGATCAGTTTTTTCTCTTTGTCATAACTAAATGCTACATCATCGATCGTCACATTTCCCGTCACGGTACCGATCATTTCGGCCGGGTCTGCACTCTCCTCTTTCTCTTCCAGAAGAGCAAAGATACGGCCTGCGCAGGCAAGCGCGTTCTGCATCTCGGTGATAACGGAACTGATATCATTGAACGGTTTCATATACTGGTTTGCGTACGACAGCAGAACGGAAAGTCCGCCGACAGTCAGCGCACCGCCCGGGATCATGAAAGCTCCCACAAGGGCAACACCGGCATAGATCACGTTGTTGACAAAACGGGTAGACGGGTTCGTTAAGGAACTGTAGAACACGGCCTGCTGGCTGTATTTCTGCAGATCTTTGTTGATCTCTGCAAAACGCTCGGAAGCTTTTTCCTCATAGCCGAACGCTTTGACTACTTTCTGGTTTCCGATCATCTCATCGATGAGTGCGGTCTGTTTTCCTCTCGTCTCACTCTGTTTCTGGAACATTTTGAACGAGCGGCCGGAAATAAATTTTGCCACGAAGAAGCTCAGAGGTGTCAGGCAGATCACAAGAAGGGTGATCCATACGTTCTTCGAGAACATGAAAAACAGTGTCACAATAATGGTTACGATGCCGGAGAACAGCTGCGTAAAGCCAAGCAGAAGACCGTCCGATAAGATATCGGTATCTGCGATAACACGGCTTACGATGTCTCCGGAGCTGTGCTGATCCAGATAGGACAGCGGCAGCACCTGGATATGACGGATCGCCTGGGAACGAAGGTCGCGCACGATGCGGTACGTCATACGGTTGTTGATCAGGTTCATGATCCATGCGGAAAGTGCGGAAACGAGGGTAAAGAATACGATTCGTTTCAGATAGAACCACATCTCCGGGAAATTGACCTGGTGGGCTGCAACGACCTCATCGATCGCATCGCCGAACAGGATCGGAATATAAAGCTGTAAAATAACGGTAACCGCAGCCAGGACAATACTAAGGCCTAAGAAAATTTTATAATTTCCGATAAACGCCATCAGCTTTTTCATGACCTGCATGCCGCTTTTTCCGGACTTGTTTTCTGTCTTTTTCATGCGATCACCCCGCTTTCGTTGTTATAAGCTGCACGCTCTTCCGGGAACTGGGAGAAGTAAATCTCGCGGTAAACCTCGCAGGTTTTCATCAGCTCGTCGTGTGTGCCGTTTCCTTCGAGCGTACCATTTCCAAGGACGAGGATCTGGTCTGCCTGACGGATGCCGGCGATTCGCTGGGATACGAGGAAGGTTGTCGTGTTTCCTTCGAGATTGTGGACGGCTTTGCGGAGTTTTGCATCCGTTGCAAAGTCAAGCGCACTCGAGCTGTCGTCCAGAATCAGGATTTCCGGTTTTTTTACCAGCGCACGCGCAATAGAAAGACGCTGTTTCTGTCCGCCGGAGAGGTTCTTTCCATTCTGCTCCAGCATAAAATCGAGCTGATCCTGTTTGCCTTCTACGACTTCTTTCGCCTGGGCTGTGGTGAGCGCCTCCCAGATTTCTGCATCGGTGGCGTCCTCTTTGCCCCACTTCATATTGTCGCGGATGCTGCCTTTAAAGAGCACTGCTCTCTGCTGAACAACACCGACTTTATTGCAGAGCTCTTCTTTCGTGTAATTCTTTACATTCTCGCCGTCTACCATGACGTCACCGCTGGTCGCATCGTAGAAACGGGAAATCAGGCTGACCAGCGTCGATTTTCCGCTTCCGGTACCGCCGATGATTCCGATGGTCTGTCCGCGTTTTGCGGTAAAGCTGATATCCGATAAGCTCTCTGCGCCGGCTCCTGCATAGGTGAAGCTGACATTTTTAAATGTAACAGCTGCATCGCCAGTTACTTTCTTTGCAGCGCCGCCTTTTGCCGGGTAGTTCATGGTTGTCGGAACCGTCAGTACGCCGGAGACACGCTCTGCACAGGCAACGGATTTGTTTAAGGTGATGATGAGCGATGCCAGTTTGATCAGTTCCACGATGATCTGCAGCATGTAGTTGTAAAGTGCGACAACCTGTCCCTGCTGCATACTGCCGATGTTAACCTGAAGGCCTGCCTGCCAGATCAGGACAACGGCTGCGATGTTGATGAGGACATAGGTCAGCGGATTTAACAGTGCGGAAATTTTTCCGACAAACTCGTTCAGACAAGTCAGCTCATCGTTGCTCTTTTCGAAATCGGCAACAGACTGCTCCTCACGGCAGAACGCACGGATGACACGGACACCGTTCAGATTTTCTCTTGTCATTCCGGTGACGCGGTCGAGTGCCGCCTGTACCTTTTTGAACAGCGGGATGCTGACCAGCATAATGCCGAATACAGCAACGAACAGGATCGGAATAGTAACCAGGAATACGATGGCACATTTTACGTTGACGGTAAATGCCATCACAACGGAACCGAATACGATAAACGGACTCCGCAGCAGCAGACGCAGACCCATGTTGATTCCGTTCTGCACCTGGTTGATATCGTTGATCAGACGGGTGATCAGCGTATCGGTTCCAATGGTATCCAGCTCCGTAAAGGACAGAGCCTGGATGTGATCAAAGACCGCCTGGCGAAGCTCGGTTGCACAGCCGACGCTCGCTTTTGCCGCGAAATACTGCGCGGTGAAGCTGCAGCAAAGTCCGACTGCCGCCATCAGAACGAGGATTCCAAAACGGCTGACGATGTACGGACGGTTATTGCCTGCGATACCCACATCGATGATCTGGGCAACAACCATCGGCACCAGAAGGTCGAATACGACTTCCAGAAGCTTGAACAAAGGAGCGATGATGCTCTCTTTTTTGTAGTGCTTCAAGTAGACTCCAAGACTTTTCATCTTCTTTTTCACTCTCCATTTCTTTGTTTCTTGACATTGACAGTATAATCTCATATGATTAATACGAATAGTATTGTTTTTATAGCTTAGTGATATAATTTTAATATCATAGATAATTTCACGAAAGGAAGTCTCTTATGGAACTGCGCCAGCTTGAATATTTCCGCGTCATCGCCGAAACCGAAAGTATTCACGAGGCCGCCCGCCGCCTCAACATGTCCCAGCCGCCGCTCAGCTACCAGTTAAAACAGCTCGAAACGGAACTGAACGTCATCCTGTTTGAACGCACCCGCCAGGGTGTCCGTCTGACGGAGGCCGGAAAACTGCTGTACGACCGCTCCGCCAGCCTGCTCGAGTACGTGAAATCGACGGAGCTTGAGGTCGCAAAGGTCGGCAAAAAGCGGGTTCTCCGACTTGGCATCACACCGACCACAGTTGCGACAATCATGCCGTGTGTCTCGCTTTTTTCCCGCCGCAATCCCGACGTCAACTTCGAAGTACATGACGGCATCACCTACACCCTGTACCGCTATCTGATGGACGGCATCATTGATATTTCCATTGCCCGCACGCCGCTGCGGCTCGATGATGTCGACTATAAAATTTTAAGCTCTGAACCTATGATTGCCGTTTCTTCCAAAGATATGCTTCCCGAGAAGAACGGAGCGCTAAAACTTTCGGACCTTTTAAATATTCCACTTATCATCTACCGCCGGTACGAGGCACTTATCATGGATGCATTCCACTCGCGCGGCATGGAACCGGATCTCTTCTGTGTCTGCGACGATCCCCGCGGCGCGATGCTCTGGGCAAAGGAAGGCCTTGCCACTGCCATTTTCCCGCAGTCCATGAGCTCTCTCTGCCAGGGACTCCGCATCCAGCCGCTCGCAGAAAGCGACCTGGAAACGCAGATCGCCGTGATCTGGAAAAAGGGGCGGAAACTCTCTCCGCTTCTGCAGGACTTTGTCGATGCCTGCATGGAGAGCATATTATAATAGAAGAAGTCCGCTGCGCCGGTCTCTTTTTCAGGGATCAGCACAGCGGACTTCTTTTTTTTATTTCTCATTCTTTTTACTGCACAAACAGCAGCGCGATATTCAGCAGTGTCACAATCACTGCAATCGCAAACAGGGCAATTTTCAGCTGCAGACTGTTCGCGTATTTTCCCATGACTTTTTTCGAGGACGTCAGATAAATCTGTGTAAATACCGTAATCGGGAGCTGCATTCCAAGGAACATCTGTGAATAGAGAAGGCCCTGGAACGGGGAATCAATCAGAAGAATGACCGCTGCGGCCGGGATCATGGTAAGAAGGATTCCCCAGCGTGTCTCCTTACTCTTGATCTCATACGGCTTGTTAAAAATCCCCGAAAAAATCGTTCCGCCCGCCATTCCCGCGGTGATGCTCGATGAAATTCCGGCGAGCAGAAGCGCTGCTGCAAAAATCACCGATGCGGCATTTCCAAGGAGCGGTATCAGCATCTTTCCCGCCGTTGCGAGATCATCCACCTGCTTTGCATTCTGCGGCTGGAAAAACGTTGCGGCCGCCATCAGGATCATTGCACTGTTGATGGCCCATCCGATGATCATGGAAAACAGGGTGTCTTTGAACTCATACTTTAACTGGCGCGCAATCACCTCATCATCCTCAAGATTCCACTGGCGGCTCTGAATAATTTCCGAGTGGAGAAACAGGTTGTGCGGCATGACGACCGCACCGAGGACGCTTAAGATGACCGGCATTGAGTGCTCTGGAAACGACGGTTTTACCCAGCCGACAGCCGCCTGCGCCCAGTCGATATCGGCGATCCAGACCTCAAAGAGGAACGAAAAGCCGATCAGCGAGACAAACACAATGATCAGTTTTTCAATCCGTTTGTAAGCACTTGTAAACTCACAGATCAGAACCAGCACGAGAATCATCATGCTGCCGAGCTTGATCGGAATGCCGAACAGCATCTGGAGCGAAATCGCACCGCCGAGGATCTCCGCCATTGCGGTCGCCACCGCTGCCATCATCGCCGTCGCAAGAATCGTGTTTTTCAGCCACGCAGGCAGATAGAGGCTCGCCGCCTCCGAGAGGCACTTTCCCGTGACAATGCCGAGATGCGCCGCATTGTGCTGCAGAAAAATCAGCATGATCGTGGACAGGGTGACCATCCACAGAAGCTCGTAGCCGTAACCCGATCCGGCGGCAATGTTGGATGCCCAGTTTCCCGGGTCGATAAAACCGACCGTGACAAGAAGTCCCGGGCCGAGATAGCGGAGAAAATTCATGCCCGCCGTCTCTTTTCGTTTTCGATTTTGTTTCATATTCTTTCCTTTCTGACAATTTGATGCGGAACCGGCCCATCCAGAACCGGCAGAAATCGTTTTGTTGTGGTTTTGGTTGCTTTAGTTAGTTGCAACTAACTGCATTGTACATGGGATTTTTCAAAAAGTCAAATTCTGTTTTCTCTTTCTTGTGCTTCATCGTCCGCTGTGCTACAATAAAACTGCTTATTTTGAACTAAAAGGAGAATTTTTATCATGATACGACTTGCCGTCCCGGAGGATTTTACTTCGATCATGTCAATCTATGCGTACGCCCGCTCTTTTATGCAGGAAACCGGAAATCCGAATCAGTGGGGAAACCATTTTCCGCCGGAGGAGCTGATTCACAACAGAATCCGTGACAAACAGCTTTTTGTCCTGGAAGAAAACGGCACGCTGTACGGCGCGTTTGCCTTCATCATCGGTGAGGATCCGACGTATCTGCAGATCGACGACGGCTCCTGGCTCTCCGATGCGCCGTATGGCACGATCCACCAGGTTGCCTCAGACGGAACAATCCACGGATTTTTCTCCCAGATCGTCGATTACTGCTGGACACAGATCCCGCACCTGCGCGTCGATACGCATACGGACAATCAAATCATGCAGCATCTGATCCAGAAAAACGGATTTGAACGGCGCGGCATCATCTACGTACTGAACCACTCTCCGCGGATTGCATTTGAGCGCGTAAAATAAAACACCAAACGAAAACACCGGATCGTCACCGCTTCGCAGACTTTTCAGCCGCGGAATCACCGTTGGATCCAGGTAATATAAGGATCCGACGACCTGTCCCATCATCCCCTTTTTCGATCTTTCGTGTGTCATTTTTTTACCAACCTTACATCTTCTTACTCTTCAGTATACACTTGCCCGTACCGAAATACAAAGAAAATCCGCTTTTTCCCCTCTGTTTCTGCACATTCCTTTGTGCAGAATACAGATGCAGAAAAAACGGATTTTCTTTTGCATTTTTCTTTATGCGTGGATTCCTCTGTTCTCGTCTCCAGTCTCGTTTACGCCGAATTCGTAATCATTGCCCGGCAGAATCATGTTCAGCAGGATTCCTGCGATGGCTGCAATGGCAAGTGCAGTCAGGGTGACGGTCGTTCCGCCGATCGTAAAGGAGAGACCGTTGCTGAAGCCCAGTCCGCAGACAAAGATGACTCCCGCGATGATCAGGTTTCTCGATTTGGTCAGGTCTACTTTATTCTCTACCACGTTGCGCACACCGATGGCAGAAATCATACCGTACAGCATGAAGCTGACGCCTCCGATGATAGAGGACGGCATGGTGCTGATGAGTGCCGATACCTTCGGAATGAAGCTGACGATAATCGCAAAGACTGCGGCAATACGGATGACTCTCGGGTCATGTACGCGGCTCAATTCCAGAACGCCGGTGTTCTCGCCGTACGTCGTGTTGGCCGGTCCGCCGATGAAACCTGCCATTGCGGTTGCAAGACCATCACCGAGCAGGGTTCTGTGCAGGCCCGGATCAGAAAGGAAGTTCTCTCCTACGGTTGCAGAGATCGCCGACATATCACCGACATGCTCCATCATGGTCGCGATCGCGATCGGTGCCATGATCATAATGCTGGTCAGATCGAATTTGCAGAGCTGCAGCGGCGGAAGTCCGACGATGCCTGCCTGTGCAACCGGCGCAAAGTTGATGATCACGGATCCGTCCGGATTTTTGATGCCGAGTGCATTCAGGACAACTGCCACAGCGTAGGCAATCACAACGCCCATCAGAATCGGAATGATTTTGAACATTCCTTTTCCCCAGATGTTGAAAATGATGATGACTGCCAGCGCAACCAGTGCCAGGAACCAGTTCGTCGAAGCATTATTAATGGCGGAACCAGCAAGGCTGAGGCCAATGCAGATGATAACCGGACCTGTGACAACCGGCGGCAGGTAGCGCATCACGCGTTTGACGCCGACCATGCGGATGATCAAGGCAAAAATCAGGTACAGAAGACCTGCTACCACAATACCTCCGCAGGCATAGGCTGCCTTGTCGTTGACACTCATGCTGGCATATTTTCCGGTATTCAGGTTTGCAACAGCGGCGAAACCGCTTAAGAATGCAAACGAAGAACCAAGAAATGCCGGTACTTTAAATTTCGCGCACAGATGGAACAGCAGCGTTCCAAAGCCGGCGCAGAACAGTGTGACGGATACGGTAAGACCGCGGGACGGCCCCTCGCCGCATGCATCTACAAAGTAGCTGTTTACCAGAATCGGCACCAGAATGGTTGCACCGAACATGGCAAACATGTGCTGCAATCCGAGAATCAGCATTTTAAGAATGCCGAGCTTTCTCGCATCGCGGATGACTCCATTAGACTCGTTCATACGTCTCTCCCTCTCTTTTGTTTTTCCCTCCCATTATAGGCGTTATATTCTGGAAATACAAGCGAAAGATTCCGTTCCGCACGCTTTAATTTTCAAACGGGCGGACACGAAGGGTAACACCTAATTCATCGCAGATTTCCCGGCATTTCTGAATCTTTTCTTCCGGCATAACTTTCTCGACAACGGTCATCACAACATTCGGCACATACTGTTTTGCAAGTACTGCAAACTCCTTGATCGCCTCGTACGACTGGATGCCGAATTTCGACCGTGTGAGCTCCAGAAATTCTTTTTCATCCGGCGCGTTTAAAGAGATCGAGACGGTATCAAATCTTCCCTTTAATTCCGGGGTGACATCTCTTCCATAGATCAGGTTGGCAAGACCGATCGTATTCAGACGCACTTTCAGGTTCGGATACGTTTCTTTTAAGGAATCGATCACCCGACAGACATCCTCAAGCCGCTCAAGCGGTTCTCCAAAGCCGCAGAAGACCAGTTCATTGATCACGTTCAGATCGTACTGTGCGAACAGCTCCAGCATCGTCTCAACGGATGGCTCGCCCTCTTTTAACCACAGTGTATTTCCCTCCTGCTGCTGTTTCGTCTGGCGCAGACAGAACACACAGCTGCACGGGCATTTGTTTGTCATGTTGACATAGACATTTTTTCCGGTAAGATCGCCGCTCTTTGCAAGGTCGAGATACCCTTCCTCGCCGACGGCTCCGGTTACAGTATATAAATACATTACGCTTCCTCCGTTAAGTCCTTCATAAACATTTCAAAGCAGAGTCCCCAGTAGCTCGGCACTTCGTTTTCTTCGCAGTAGCGGATGCATTTCGATACGTAATCCGCCGCCTTTTTCACCGACTCGTACAGGCTGTGGCCGTTCAGATACATGCCTGCGATAATTGCCGCAATGACATCTCCCGTACCGCTCCGGTCGCCGCCGATGCGGTCTACCATGACAATCTGGAAGTCTTCGCCTTTGTTATAGATAAAGTTGGCAATCTGCGTCTGGTTAAAGTGGATGCCCGTCACCACGATGTGTTTCGGTCCCCGCTCCGCCAGTTTTCCGCACATCTCTTTCAGCTCCTCAATCGAAGCCCCGTTCTCCGGATACGGCGCATCGGTCAGTGTGCAGAGCTCTGTCAGGTTCGGCGTGATGATATCCGCGTAGTGAACCAGTTCTTTCATCTTTTCGCACATCTCTTTCGTGTACGTCCGATACAGCTTCCCATAGTCTCCCATGACCGGATCGACGATGACAAAGTTGCGGTCCGTCTTAAAATGGCGGATAAAATCAAGCACGATATCCACCTGCTGTTCCGATCCTAAGAAGCCGGTCGAGATCGCATCGAAATCGAGCTTCAGATCCTTATAGGTCTGAATGTAATCCTTCATCCGGTCAGTATAATCATCAAAGTAATACGTCGGAAACTGCGTGTGTGCTGAGAGAATTGCGGTCGGAACTGCCACCGCCTGAATCCTCAGCGCCGACACGATCGGCGCCATCACAGCCGTCGAGCACCGGCCAAAGCCTGTCAGATCGTTAATCAGTGCTATCTTTTTCTGTTTTTCCATGTTGTTCTCCTCTTTTTTTCAGGATGCCTCCGCATCTGTTTTATGTCTATTTTTGCACACTCGCGTCTTATTTACAAGTTTTTTCCAGACAAAAAGAAAAGGGACTGTCGGGAAATAGACCGCCCCGTATGTAAAATGATCGGATAACTGAATTTTGTCTTTTTTCTGATTCATTTCTGCTCTCTCTTTAAAGTTTTTCCGTCTCCTCGCGCAGCGCTGCCGTCAGCTTTCTTGTCATCTCAAGATAGCTGTTCAGCTCTTCTGCCGAGAGTTTTCCATATGCACGGATCTCCGCCCCGCGCAGCCGGTCCGTCGTATTTTTCTCCAGTTCCCGTCCGGCATCCGTCAGCAGAATCCTCTTTTTGTTCCGCGTTCCCGGGATGAGCTCGAGCTCCACAAGGCCTATATCACAGAAAATTCCGCCTGTGCCTTCCACGCCCTCGAACACGCCGCTTCCCACAACCGGGAATGCATCATAGTCCTGCAGTCTCTCCGTCTCTTCTACGGTCAGCCCCGCAAGCGCATTGTAGTGCACCGGCAGTGTCTCGCCGAACGGAACGTTGTTGTCCGCATCTTTCACGGCGTGGCGGTACGTCACGATTACGGTTCCGCCGGATCGAGCAGAATGCTCTGGCGCTGGATACGGAACGATGCCAGGGAATCGTAATCGTACACGATCGCCACCTCGTTCTTCACCGGAGCCTCCATCGCCTCTTCGTATTTTTTCATATCACGGAAGAAACTCTGTATGTCTTACCAGTCCCTGATCGTCAATGCCGAACGCATAGCTGTTGGATCTGGTCTGCAGCAGGAAAATATTTTCGGAATGATTGATCACAATACCCATTTTCGCTTTCCCCATTTCTCTATCTTGTATCTTTCCTTTTTTCAACAGTACAAATTTATCATATGTTAAAAGTCAAAATATTTTACTTTTTATTTTAGTAAAATTTACTACCTGTTTTTGTGAAAAATGCACAAAAAGAGGAATCTCCATCTATGCAGACTGGAAATGCCTCTTTTTTGTTCTCTTGTTTCCTTTTTTTCTTCAGCTCAGGAAGTTTTCAATAATGACGTTTTCCGCCTCCGCTTCCGTCATGCCGAGCGTTCTGAGTTTCAATAGCTGCTCATCATTGATCCGTCCGATCGCCGCCTCGTGGATGATTGCCGCATCCACATGCTTTGCCTGGATCTCCGGAATAGATCCGACCTGGGCGTGATCCATGATGATAGAATCGCACTGGATATGGGCGTGGCATTTGTTTTTGCCGACTGCCTTCGGATGGAAGACCTGTGAGGAATTGCCCTTTCCGACAGAACGTGAAATAATCTGTGCGGAAGAACCGCTTCCGTTCATACATACTTCAATATCCGACTCTGCCTTCTGGTCACCGTCTGTCATCAGACGTTCGAGCACGAACAGTTTGGAGTTTGCATCCATCACAACATTCGTCGTACGAATTGTTGAGTCAACGCCCTTAATCTGTACGGTATCCAGCGTAAAAACGGAATTTTCTCCGATTTCAATATTTGTCACCGGGTTCAGAATCCGCTGTCCCGTTCCGTTTCCCTCTCCGTAATGCTTTTCCTCGTAGCGCACGTTGGCATTTTTTCCTACATGGAACGTATGGATACCGTCGTGCCGGCTGTCGTTGCAGCCGCCGTTGTGGATACCGCAGCCCGCTACAATCGTAACATCGGCGCCGTCCGCAACGTAGAAATCATTGTAAACAAGATCCGTCATACCGGAAACGCTGACGACAACCGGGATAAATACTTTTTCGCCTTTTGTCTCGCCGTCAATCAAAATATCAATGCCCGGCTTATCCTCTTTTTTGCGGATTTTGATATGTTCACTGTCACCGTGGCAGAGCGGAATGCCGTTCTGGCGGAGATTGTATGCCCCTTTCTGCTCAAATCCCTCGCTGATCTGATTTAATACGCCCTGGGTTGTCTCA
This sequence comes from Blautia sp. AF19-13LB, assembly GCF_003479105.1. NCBI lineage: Bacteria > Bacillati > Bacillota > Clostridia > Lachnospirales > Lachnospiraceae > Blautia > Blautia sp. AF19-13LB. Next base: position 11,965 of record NZ_QUGO01000023.1, on the reverse strand, counting down.
TCTACCTGTACCATCAGCATGTGCCTCCTTCCTGGCCGCACATCCGGCCTGTTTTCTGCTGGAACAGGGTCGGCAGTACGTCTTCCTTTGTACCGTATTCTTTCACCTGGCCGTCCTCGATCACCATGATCTTGTCTGCCATCTGGATAATGCGTTCCTGATGGGAAATGAGGATCAGACATTCTTTCTTCTCTTTGTGGATTTCTTCAAACCGTTTGATCAGCATGGAAAAGCTCCACAGGTCAATGCCGGCCTCCGGCTCATCGAAAATGCTGACCTTATGCGGTTTTGCAAGAACCGTTGCGATCTCCAGACGCTTCATCTCTCCTCCCGAGAGCGTACCGTCCATCTGGCGGTTCAGGTAATCGGCAGAGCAGAGTCCGACAGCGGAGAGGAGTTTACAGCTCTCGGCTTCCGTCAGTTCTTTTCCGGCTGCCAGCGACAGCATTTTTTTCACCGTCATTCCTTTAAAACGCGGCGGCTGCTGGAATGCATAGCCGATGCCGGCGTTTGCACGGTGGTCAATATCATAACCGGTAATATTTTCCTCATCCAGGAAGATTTCTCCGCCATTGGCGTCCTCAATTCCTGCAAGCACTTTGGCCAGCGTTGATTTTCCGCCACCGTTCGGTCCGGTAATCACCAGCATTTCCCCGTCCTTTACCTCAAAACTGATGTGGTTGACGAGGCAGCGTTTTCTTCCCTCTTCGTTTACTTCAAAGGTAAGATTGTCTACTTTCAGCATATTTGCACCTCTTTTGTTTTCACTCTTTGCAGGGATAATCCCCCTTTCAAAAACTCTACTCCTTCTCCTAAAATCTGTCAATTATTTGTTGTGGTTTTGAGAGACTCTTTTGTTTTATGCAGTGATTTTTCCCGTAACATTTTCTTTTCCTGCATTCTTTTTCGTTTCTTCTGGATCGCATGCTGTGTTTGCGGTATAATGAGGGTAATATTTCATCGGGAGGTTATCGTATGCGTGTACTTATTACAGGAACCAGCTCCGGAATCGGAAAGGCGATTGCGGAGAAATTTTTAAAAGAAGGCTTTGATGTTACCGGATTTGACCGGAAGGAGGCTTCGATCAGCCAGGATTCGTATACTCATTTCTGCCTTGATATCCGCGCCAAAGAACAGTATCCGGCACTTGCGCCTTTTGATATTGTCATCAACAACGCCGGTGTGCAGAACGAGGATGATATTGATATCAATTTAAAGGGAACCATCGCAATCACGGAGGCGTACGGAATTCATGACACCATCCGCGCCATCCTCATGATCGGCTCGGCCAGCGGCCATACCGGAGCTGAATTTCCGGAATACACCGCAAGCAAGGGCGGTGTGCTCGCCTACACGAAAAACGTGGCACTCCGCATTGCACCGTATGGCGGAACGTGCAACAGCCTTGATTTCGGCGGCGTACTGACCGAGTTGAATCTGCCTGTCACAGAAGACCAAAAGCTCTGGGATCATATCATGGAGCTGACGCCGCTGAAACGGTGGATGACCGTCGAGGAAGCAGCGGACTGGGCGTATTTTATGACCGTGACGAACCGGTTCTGCACGGGACAGAATATTCTGATTGACGGCCTTGAGGCGGGGAATGCACATTTTGTGTGGCCGGATGAATGATTTGTTAATTTCCTGCACAAACAAAAAACAGGTTCCCTGCACGGAAGCTTTTTGAGCTTTTCCGCTGCCGGGCTGCCTGTTTCTTTTCATTTCTTTTCATTTCTTTTCATTTCTTTTCATTTCTTTTCTTACGCTTTTTCAAACACCAGAATTTTCTCTGCGAATTTGTGGATGATCGGCATCCACATCACCAGCTTGTAAATGGGATTCAGCGTTTCCATACCGCGGGCGATGTTGTCGTCTTTTACTTTTCGGAAACCGGCGGCAATGTCGCCCAGGTCTGCAAAGCTGTTCGCACCCCAGGTAAACGTCGCGCCCGTCGCCTGAATAGATTTTTCGATGTTTTCTTTCTTTACAAAGTACGGGCACAGCGTTTCCATGCAGACGTAGGCATTGTCGAAATGATCGCGGATGATGGCGAGCATCATTCTGACCTCATCCGCTTTCATGTACATGGTCAGACCTTCGATAATGAAAAGCATTTTGCCCCGCACTTTTACCTGATCGGCCCATGCCGGGTCGAGCACGGAACACGCAATCGTGGAAACACGGCCGGATTCCTGATAGATGGAATCGCGCACCTCAATCGTCTCCGGCAGATCGAGATTGTACCAGGTAATTTTTCCATTATCCATGCGGTAAAACCGTGTGTCCAGACCACAGGCGATGTTGACGACGGTACAATCCGGGTTCTTTCGGATAAAGTCGCTGACCAGCTCATCAAACACAACACTCCGCGCTACGATTCCGCCGCTCATTGCTGTGTCCTTTTTCGCATTGCTGAAATCATAGTCGATGCGGTCAATCAGCTCTTCTGCTTTGGTGTCGCGGAACTTGTTTTTCGGATTTCTGCTGTGCATGGCACGGGCGTAGAAGCACTGCAGCATCGTCTCGGCAGTTCCATTCAGTTTTGGTTTTATTTTTTCATTGCTCATTCTGGGTGATCTCCCTTCTGTGTTTTATATTCTTCGATCCATTTCACCGGTTCCGTCCCGGTCTTATTTTATTTCGGATTTTCCACCTTGTCCCCCACGAACCAGTAATCACAGACCTCACCGCTGCCTGCCAGTGTATGGTCACGGTAGAGCTTCGCGTGCATCAGGGCTGCTGTCTTGTAATCAATGTCGCACATAATCGGCAGCACTTCCAGATAGCCCTCTTTTCGGGCGAATGTGTTCAGGGGACATTGGGTGAAGTGGTAATAAAAACCGTCCTGATGCTTCGTCTCATCAAAATGAAAATCCCACGAATACGCCTTATACTGCGGATGTGCTTCCAGCCAGGCGGCATCCTTATGCATCATCTTCGCAATCCGCGCCATGCCGCTCTTCTTATTCGCATTAATCATCAGGCCCATGGCTTTCAGAAGCGGGAAGGACATCATCTCCTCTGAGATTGTACGCAGTTCATCCACATAAATCTGTTTGTCCGACGCATCCCAGAGCGCAAGAAAAATGAGGCCTTCATAGAGATTCGACGCCATCGGGTTGTCCTTTCCGATATCATCGGCGCGGCGAAGCATGTCGCGGTAGATCTGGTTGGTCTTGCGGAGAAGCTCTGCGGTCTCCTCTTTTCCGTAGCGTTTTAGCAGACTTTTCTTTATTAAAGGAGTCAGCATGTTCCAATATTTGCTGGTGTATTCCATCATGGGCGGGTACCTCCATCTTACTTTTATTAGGATTCACTAACTGGCAGGTGTAAAATTGCCGCCTACAATGTAGAAAAATAGGCGGAATTTTACTTTTCATTATGAGGTTATTATATCACACTTTTTATTACTTTGTTTTAAAATCGCAAAAATTTCTTGACTATAATTCAGCCTTCCTTTATTATAGAAATTAAGAAATGGCCATCCTGCTCTCTGGTAAGCATGGATGGCCACTTCTTATAGCTATTTAATATTTTCGCCAGATCGGGTGATTGCGCTCACCTTCCGGCTGTCTTGTTAAGTATATTATATTGCAATCGTGTAATTTTGTCAAATCAAAATAGCGCCCCTGCTCTGGTAAAGTTAGGCGCTATTTTTAGTTAGAAGCTTTATCCGGCGGTCAGGTGTACACTGACCAACGGCTCTCTTGTCGAATATATTATATGACAGCATTTTCTTTTGGTCAACAGCCATTTTTCTTATATTTTCACCATTATTTCGACCCAAATCTCTCAAAAAGAAATTGAAATCCCCTCTTCTCCACCTTATAATATTTTCTATAAGGCACACATATGGGGAGATTTTTATGACGATCAGTATTCTTCTTGCGCAGCAGATCGCGCAGCTTTTTCTTATGATTTTTATGGGCTTTTTAATCGTAAAAGCCGGACTTTTAAAGGATGAGGACAGCAAAGTTCTGTCGAAAATTGTGCTGTACCTGATCATTCCCTGCGTGATTCTGAATGCGTTTCAGGTCGATTACACGCCGGAAACAGTGCGGGGGCTGCTGGTTGCGTTTGCGGCTTCGCTTCTGATGCAGGTTGTGCTTCTTTTTGCGGTTTCAGCTCTTGGACGGGTGTTTCATTTGGATGCGGTTGAGATAACTTCTGTTTACTACTCCAATTCCGGCAATCTGATTGTGCCGCTTGTGACGGCTGTTTTAGGAGCGGAATGGGTGCTTTACAGCTGTGTTTATATGAGCGTACAGCTTGTCTTTTTCTGGACGCACTGCAAAAAGGTGATCAGCCGTGAGGCTTCCTATGACTGGAAGAAGATTGTTCTGAACCTCAATATTATTTCTATTTTCGTCGGAATTCTTCTTTTTTTCACGGGCATCCGGCTTCCTGCGCTGGTCAACAATACGTTTCATTCTGTCGGAAGCATGGTTGGCCCTGCCAGTATGATTGTTACGGGTATGCTTTTTGCCGGCATGGACTTCCGTCAGATTTTTGCGAATAAACGGATTTACTTCGTGACCTTTCTCCGCCTGATCGCCGTTCCGCTGATGGCGCTTGTTCTCTTAAAACTCAGCCATCTCGCCGACCTTTCCGCTGACGGACCGACACTGATTCTGATCGTTTTTCTCGCCATCATCACGCCATCTGCTTCCACGGTTACCCAGATGTGCCAGGTATACGGCAACGATTCGCGCTATGCCAGTGCCATCAATGTTGTTACTACGCTGGCTTCTATTGTGACGATGCCGCTTATGGTAATGCTGCTTCAGATGGTAATCTAATCACAATTAACAAAAAAACGCTGTCCCGCTTCCCCTTCCAGAGAAGCATTGACAGCGTTTTCTATTACCCAATTAATACCTTTTTCCCTTCAAACGCAAATCCATAATGCCGGATTCTTTCTTTTGGGATTCCCCGTTCTTTCAGTTCCGCGTCGTATTTCTTTATTTCAATCTGCGCCAGTGCTTTTTGTACCGTTTCCTGCAGCGTTTTTTCTTCCGTTTCTTTTACTTTAAATTCCAGAATCATAGCATCTCGATCCAAATTTCTGGGAATTAGAATCACATCGTATCTTCCATACCCACTTTCCCGATTGGAACGCACCTCATAAAGATCTCGCACTTCCACCAGCAGCCCAAGTACAAATCCATGATAAAACCGCTCTGGCTGGCTCCGCTCGGACGCATGTTTTCCAGCATCAAAATTACTAAATGTAGCAAGTGCAATATCATTCATATAGAGGTTCATCGCTTTTACATCCCCATTCAGCAATGCTTTGATAAATTCATTATAATTGGCAGATGCCGCTGCAAACCAGCTTTTGAACATATTCGAAAACATGCTCACAGTCTCCAGATTTGTGATGGAAAGAGAATACCACGGCTCCAGCGTCAGTCCTCTGTATTCAATCTCCTCCACTTTCAGATAACCGCTTGCCACCAACAGACTCCATACCGCACTTTCATCCTGTTCTAATTGTCCAAATATAATCTGCTCATCAAAATTAACTACAATTTGTTGTCTGTTGATCAGTTTTTCCAGTTCTTCCTTCATATTTACCGATGCCGACTGCAGGAGTTTGCTGATCAATCCATTGGAACTTGTAGCTGCCCAGTAGGGCCGCAGTTTTTTCTCTTTCAGATAATTTGTAATAGACCACGGATTGTAAATATCACGATGCGTGCCAAAGCAAAATCCGTCATACCATTGCTTTACCAGCTCTTTCTTTTCCGGCATTCCAAATTGATCTAATGATTGAAATACCTCTTTTTCTGTAAAACCAAAACAGTCTGCATAGGCATCCGATGTTGTTGTAATAACCGTCAGATTATTGAGGTCCGAAAAAACAGATTCTTTGGAAATACGGGTAATTCCAGTCATCACAGCGCGGTCCAGATATGGATTTGTTTTGAACGTCGCATTGAAAAGGCTTCTCATAAATCCGGCAAATTCACCCCAGTATCCATGAATATAGGCTTCCTGCATGGGCGTGTCATATTCATCCAGAAAGATCAAAACTTTTTTTCCATATAAAAGATTCAAATAACTGGAAAGATTTTTTAATGCATCCTGTGCTGTCACATCACTCATTTTTTCTGTAATTTCCAGCATCTGCTGTTTCTCATTTTGCGTAAAGCATTCTTCCTGCTCCAAATACCGATGTTGGCGATAAGCATCTACAATAATATTTTTTATCTTCTGCACTGCATCTTGATAGTTATTCTGTTTTACGTCCGCAAAGCTCAGAAAAATCACCGGATAAGTTCCCTGCAGTCTGCGGTATTTTTCCTGTTTCCAGATGGAAAGCCCTTCAAAGATGGTACCTTTTTCTGCATACTGTCTGGAAAAGAAACAATTCAGCATGCTCATATTCAATGTTTTGCCAAATCTTCTCGGACGTGTGATCAGCGTAATGTCATCTCCACTTTCCCACCATTGTCTGATAAAATCGGTTTTATCAACATAAAAATAATGATTTTCTCGAAGGGAAGCAAAATCCTGCTTTCCTATACTAATCGCTGAAGTCATATTTCATCTTTCCTTTCTGAGCGCAGACACACCAGCATTTTCTGTCTGATAATGAAATGTTCCACTGTTTTCTAATCGATAATCTTATCTTATAGTTTATCAAATTCCGAAAGAAATTAATAGACTTTTTCTTCTGCACAGCAAAAAAATGGCCGTCCCATTCCTCAGTGCAAGGATCAGACGGCCATTTTTCACTATCAGTTTCCAGTTTTATTTCTCATACAAAAACTCTTCCGGAAGTGTTACGCCGAAGTCTTTTGCCAGATGGCGGAATTCATCCGGTGTGATCGTCTGGCGTTTCGTTGGCTGCATAGAAAGTGTTTTTACCAGGATTTCTGCAGATTTTTCTGCGGTATGCATCAGACCGAAGGTCAGGTCAAAATCAAAGCCGGCGGCGAACATGCCGTGGTGTGCCCAGATAGCAAGATCATATTTCTTCATCAGCTCGCTCGTGGCAACGGCGATCTCTCTGCCTCCCGGAACCATCCACGGAACGACACCTATTCCGGACGGGAATACAACAGGACACTCGGTTGCCATCTCCCAGAGTTCGCGGGTAAATACTTTATCTTCCAGCGGCAGAACAAAGGTAAGCGCGATCACGTTGGTGGTATGTGCATGGTACACAACGCGGTATCTTTCGTCCTGAAGTTTTTTTACCTCCAGGTTCATCAGATGGCTCGGAAGCTCTGAGGTCGGACGTCCTCCGTTGACGAGACCCCAGACGATGCGGTAATTTTCACCTTTTTCATCCAGCTCAATCATACAGATGCTGTCTTCCGGTTTGATTGTGACATTTCGGAAATATTTTCCGCTTCCGGTTACCAGGAAATACTCTCCCGCAAGATTTGGAACGGCGGTTCCGATCGGATTCCACTCTCTGGCCTCAAAATTTTCTTTTACCTCTTCAACCTCTTCCGGTTTCACACGGTAAGAAAGGTTTCCGCCGTTTCTCTCATGCCATCCCTGCTCCCAGCCATCATTTGCCATACGGATAAAGCCTTTTACAAATTCTGCATCTAAAAATTTCATGTTATTTCCCTCTTCTTTCTCTCTTTTCTCTTCTTTTATCGGTATTTACCGGCATACAACGTCTACCGGCACATCCAGGATTTTTGCCACTTTCAGAATCGTATCAATATGGTGTCCGACCGCAGCTGCCATATGATGTGTTGGTCCCGCTTCACTCCATCTGTTGCAGAACTCTCTTGCCCCAATAGAGAAACGTGTTCTCATATTGGTATCGCCAAAGGTAAAGATCGGACCATCCTCATTGACACCCTCTGCAGCAACAAATTTAAAGTGACCGTCTTTATCCTGCGTAATTCCAAGGTATGTAACATCGCCAACCGGCGGATAAAACTGCGTCAGATATCCGCCGCCCGTCTTGCCATGAAAGACATCAACGATTTTCATAGACGGTTTTCTCACCTGCGAAATATCAGCATCTCCCGATCCGGAGTGACCAATAATACAGATATCCTCATTGAAATCGATCGAATACATCTCAGAAAGCTGACCGGTTCCGGCGATTGTTTTCAGAATGCTCATTGCCATTGCAACTTTCATATCACCCTCTACGGCACAGGCTGTACCCTGTTTGATCAGCATGGAAAATGCCGGAATCAGCATGCTGTCCAGTTTTCCGGCAACCCCTTTTGCAAAGCCGTCATAATGGGATGCCACCATGCCAAGCTCTTCTTTTTTCACCCACTCTTCAAATGCAACGACATATTTTGCCATATCCCATACGGTCTCTACCGTTGCACCGCCCTCGATGTCAAAGGTATCCAGAATCTCCTCTGCCTTGGCGCGGATTGCGGCCTCATCTGTAACAGGATCCGCGATTGCCCATATTTTCTCCCAGTCGAACTGTTTCGTATAAAGTCCCATCCGGTTGTAAAGATTGGTTTCATCGATATACAGGTCCATCATTCCCGGATATGGTCTTCCGATCTGGGCAATATTGGTGTAGCGGAATCTTCTGCGTACCTGGGCTGCCCGGCACCACTCGTCGATTTCCTTTGCCACGTAAGCATCTCCGCCTTCTACAACACCGGTGATAACGGCATGACGTTTTCCTGCACGCTCCAGATCGGCTACCATCTCACCGACTGCTCCACAGGCATACAGCTCACCGAGCCATTTTGGCGTATCGGTATTCGCATAATCCGGTGCTTTCCGTTTCTGCACATTCACAAGTACAACCGGCACATTCAGGTCACGGACTGCCGGGAGCATATTGTAGCTGGTCGCGTAGGTCAGAAGCTGTAAAATAACAAGATCTACATCCGCTGCACGAAACTTATCTCCTGCTTCCATCGATAATTCTTTCGTTGTAACGATTCCACCATCGATCATTTCAACGGTATCCGGAATCGTCTTTTTGAACGCATCATACTGTGCCTCAAATTCCGGAACCAGCGTCGGGAACTGCGGCAGATATGCACCCAGTGCGATTGCAAATACACCTACTTTTGCTTTTGTTTCAACTAACATGTTCTTTGCCCCTTTTAACCTTTCGTCTCATTTTTTATGGCTCATATTGTTTGATTTCGAAGGAATGGAAAATACAGTTTCTCGCATCTTTCAAATTGCTGCATTCTTTTCCGGTGATCATCTGTACCGCCAGATTTCCGATGGCAGTTGCCTCGGTCGGTCCCGCCAGCACGGTTCTTCCGGTCTTTTCTGCTGTCAGCCGGTTCAGATAACCGGCATTGGCGCCGCCGCCTACGACATGAATAGTTCGGTACCGGCAGCCTGTTTTTTCTTCCAGTTCTTTTAATGTCTTTGCATAGCATACTGCCAGGCTGTTATAGATCACTGCTGCAACCTCTGCAATTCCCTGCGGTATCTGCTGGCCACTTTCTTCACATGCCTTCTGTACCTCGGCTGTCATATGTTCCGGTGCAAGGAAACGATCGTCGTTTGCATCCACGATAGATGGGATGGTGCATTTCGATGCCATTTCGCAGATCGTTCCAAAGCTTAAATCTTCTGCGATTTCTTTTTTCACAGACTGGACCATCCACAGACCCATGATATTTTTCAGGAAACGGTATTTTCTGTTGTAGCCGCCCTCATTGGTAAAATTGTGCTGCATAGCTTCTGTTCCGCAATCGGCCTCTTTTAATTCTGTTCCCATCAGAGACCAGGTTCCAGAGCTGATGTAGAGTACATGTTCCTCATTGCTTGGCACAGCGACTACTGCGGAGCCTGTGTCGTGTGTTGCGGGAAGAACAATCTCACAGTCGAAGCCGACCTGCTCCTGAATTTCTTTTTTCAGACGACCGATCACAGTCCCCGGTTCACGGATCGGCAGGAAGATTTTCTCCGGGTATCCCAGTTTTTGAATCATCTCCCTGTTCCAGTCCCCGGTTTCCGGATTGACGAGCTGGGTCGTTGTTGCATTTGTGTATTCCTGCGCTTTCACGCCGGAAAGCAGGAAATTCAGGTAATCCGGAATCATCAGCAACGTCTCTGCTTTTTCCAGCTGTTCCGGTTTTTTCTTCTTCCACGCCATAAGCTGATAAATACTGTTAAAAATCTGTTTCTGAATGCCGGTCGATGCATAGAGTTCTTCCTCCGGCACCGTGCGATAAACCTCCTCATCCATTCCTTTCGTGCGGTCATCGCGATAAGCAACGGCATTTCCGATCCGCTGATCATCCTTGTCCAGAAGGACAAAATCAACTGCCCATGTATCAATTCCGACACTCACCGGGATCTTTCCAAGTTCTCTGCATTTTTTCATTCCGGCCAACACGGCTTCAAAGAGTGCCTCGATATCCCACACCTTCTCACCGTCCCGTTTCTGCATTCCATTCGGGAAACGGTAAATTTCCTCGAGAACCATTTTCCCATCTTCCATATGCCCGAGAATATGCCTTCCGCTGGATGCTCCTATATCAATTGCTAAATAATATCTTTTCATACCCTTCCTCCATTTTCTGTCTCTAATTATAGATAACTTTATGTGGTAAAAAAAGAACACGCTTTGTCTAAAAAAGTGTCCTTATTTGCACTATAACGATGTCATTGATCGTATCCATCTGCATCCGTTCGCTCTTCTTCTCCTTCAGCCGCGCCGGAGTTTTTGCTCCATGGGGTAATTCAAGAAACGTTTTCACAGGAAATTACGGTAAAAAAATTCCGCAGCACTTCTGTGATTGAGGTGCTGCGGAACTTTTTTACATTTTAGGCTGATATCTCATGTTGGATACATTATAAACTGTGATAAACGCTTTCGGATCAAGTTTGTTGATAAAATTCATCAATTTCTGGTATTCTGTCTTGTCTACGATCGTGATGATTTCTTTGCGCTTCTGCATGTTATAGGCACCATAGGCTTCATAGATCGTAGCACCGCTGTGCAGCTCATGAAGAATAAATTCCCGAAGTTCTTCTTCCTTTGGAGTGATGATACATACCCGGCGTTTGATATTATGATCAAAAATAAAATGATCCAGAACAATTCCATTAAAATACGTTCCAAGAATACTCAGGACTACCGTTTTTTTGTCGTAAACGAGTGCTGCAGACAGGGCAACGCACATACCGGACAGCGACATAGCTTTTCCAAGCTCCATATGAAGATATTTATTCATGATCTTTGCTACAATATCAAGTCCGCCGGAAGAAGCATTTCTGTTAAAAAGAATACTGAGTCCCACACTGACTACAAGTGTATAGCACAGAACATCCAGCTCCTGACTGTTTGTCATCGAACCAAAATCCGGGAAGATTTTTTCAAAAAGTCCAAGAAAAACAGGAAGCATGATACTGGTGTAGACGGTTTTTACACCAAATTCTCTTCCGCAGGTAAAAAAGCCGATGATCAGAAGTACTACGTTCAGAATCATGGTGATGGCGGAAAGGGGCAACGGTACAAAGTTGGAAAGTACGATACCAAGACCCGAAATACTGCTGACAGAAGTATGGCTTGGTACCAGAAAAAAATAGACTGCCGCTGCAATAATAGCAACAGCTGCTGTCAGGATCAGGATTTCCAACAGAATCTGAGTATCCTTCAATTGTTTTTTCATGTTAATTCTCCGTATCTTATTTTTTATGGATGGGAAGATCCCTTCCTTATATTAATGGCATTTTGAAGATCTGTAAACCCTTTCCGGGAATCATTCCAACATATTTGTGTATCGTTATTGCTTTTCCGTCAGCTTTCTGTAATACATATCCTTTTTATTGCTTTTTTTCGTTCTATGCTACAATAAACTTAACATTATCTTGCAACGTAATCAGAAGAACAACATGAGCGAAAAGGGATTGACCAACATTAGTCTCAAAAAAATAAATAAATCAAAGGTTTACCAATATATTTACAGAAAGAAAAAGACCTCCAAGCGAGACTGTGAGAAAAAGTCTGTAAATAAGATTCTTCTATGATATGCAAGGGTGGTGA
>NZ_QUGO01000022.1:41154-43095 GCF_003479105.1 Blautia sp. AF19-13LB | reverse complement strand
CTGGAGGCAGCTCCTTTCGGACTGGCACTGAACAGCCAGTTCTTCCGGCCGACAGTGAATGGCCTGATTGCATTCTCGCTAAGATTATTGGACAAACTGCAATGACCGTCTTCCAGATAAGTCATCAGGGTGTCTTTCCGATTTTGGGCATAGTTTACCGCTTTCGCCAAACGGGTTCCTTTGTTTGGGCGCTGTTGATCCAGCCAATTCCAGAATGCCTCCAGTATTGGCTTCTCCTTTTCAAGACGAAATTGTTTTCTCTGCTCCGCAGTGTGATTTTTTGCTTTTGAGTACCGCTCACAATCAAACAGCTTGGAACAGAACTGTACTCCCTGCACTGCCGGAAGGCTGTAATCATACTCTTTCCCTTTCGGTATGGCATCTGTGAAGTAACGTCTCACATGTGCCCAGCAAGAGCAGCGTTTGATATCCGGCAGATTATTATAACCCTGGTATCCATCTGTCTCCAGATATCCGCTGAACCCCTGTAGGAAAGATGCTGCATGGAACTTTGCCCTTGTCTCTGTGTAATGGTAGAGCAGGATCGGCGGAAGTCCATCTTCTCCACTGCGGAAGAGCCACATCCAGGAATCCGTTTCAGGATTACGCTCCGGCTCATTCAGTACCTGAACCCGGGTTTCATCTGCCATCAGATATTTACGCATCCGTAACTGACGGTGAAAATAATTATAAACATGACGGAGATAATTCTCGGCACAGTAAATGATCCAGTTAGCAAGCGTAGCCCGGCTTAATGGGACACCCAGTTGCTTCCAGTCCTCTTCCTGCCTGTTTAACGGCAGACCATTCTGGTACTTCTGGTGCATTGCCCATCCGACAACGGATTCCGATGCATAACTTTCCGGGATCAATGGTTCCTGAACAGGGGCTTTGACAAATGTCTGATCATCCGGATGTTCCTCTGATATGGCACACTCCGGGCATTTATAGGTTTCACGATAGATATTTACTACTTTTCCCTTGGCAGGGGTAAAACGAAATTCATGGCGGACGAATTCTTTCCCAATACATTCCATCTGCGTTCCGCAGGTTGGACAGTTTCGCTCCTCTTCCGGAAGAGAAATGATCTCGTCGCAGGAAGGAACATTTTTAAAGAGATCAGCATGTGTCCGTCTTGCTTTTCTCTTATGTTCCGGAACAGTGATGTCATCAGGAAGTTCCTGTTCCCATGTCGGATCTGCTTCCTGCTCGGCTTCATCAAAAAGATTCAACTGGCCAGCGATATCTTTCCGTTTTTCACTGGAAGTACCAAAAAGTTTCTTCGTGAGATATTCAATCTGCTGACGAAGGTTTTCTTTTTCCAGCCGGTCTGCTTCCAATGTTTTTTGTAAAGACTGGATCAGTTCTGTCTGTGTGGAAATCGTCTTATTCAGTTGGTTGATCATGTCCTTGTACGCAAGGATTTTTGAATCTTTTGAATTGCCAGCCATATGTTTTCTGCTCCTTTTTCACTGCTCTTATTATACCATAAAAAGCAATGAAAAAGAAGCAGAAACCCCAGCATTTACAAGGGATTTCAGACATGATACAGGGTGAGAAGCCCCTCCGTTTACGCGATCATTCCGTAGGTTTGAATGCCTTGGGTTGTTCGATTTCAAGCCCGGACATGAGCCAGTCGAATTGCTGCCAGGTCAATTGTTTTACTTCCAGCTGATTTCTGGGCCAGCGAAACCTGCCCTGAACTTCCATACGTTTATACAGCAGCACAAATCCGTCAGATTCCCAGAGCAAAGCTTTGATCCTGTCACAACGTTTTCCACAGAAAAGATACAGGGCACTTCGCCTTGGATCCATATGGAGTTGATCCTCTACAATAGCACACAGCCCGTCAATGGATTTCCGCATATCCGTTCTGCCTGTTACGATATAGATTTCATCGGCGGCTGTGATATCCCCTAACATTCCAGCTCCTTCACAATT
>NZ_QUGO01000022.1:0-41144 GCF_003479105.1 Blautia sp. AF19-13LB | reverse complement strand
ATATCCCCTAACATTCCAGCTCCTTCACAATTCGAAGCGTTTGAGCCAGAAGCTGAGGATCTGTTCCATTTGGTATTGTTAGATGAAAGCTACCTACAGACAGCTTCATTGACTCTGCTACGGAAAAGTTATTCCCTTCCGTAGCTGCCGGAATTACATTTAATGGCTGTTCATAAGGAATCGGGTCAGTATCATGAAACTCCACTCTGACAACTTCCTGGCCTTCTGGTGCGCGATAGGTGCGTCCAGTTGACGCCGGCAAATCCACACAACCTTTCTGACGCAGTCTTTTTACCCAGTTGTAAAAAGTTCCTGGCTTGATATCATGTTCCACACACCATTGATGATCTGTCAATCCACTTTGACGGCATTCCATGATGAGACGGTATTGTTCTTCGACAGGTATTCTTTTGCTTTTCATGAGCACACCTCCATAACTTGAATAGAGTAAAATGCTCGCACCTATCATTTCTAGCAAGAAAAGATGAAGTAAAATGCTTGCATTCTCTATTGATTATTATGGGATATTTTTTAGGGCAACACAATCCGTCGAATTATTTTGCACTTACAAAGAAAACACCGATCTGCCGGAGATTCCGGATGAAAAACAGATCGATGATTTCATGGCCAGTGTGCATGAACGGATTGTGCGGGGAGAGATGTGACCGGGCCGGGGGCTTTGCCCCCCCCCGGAACCCGGCCACTTGATTTTCTTCTTATGATTTTTCTATGTTTTTTATGCAACATTTTTAGCTTATCATTGCTTACTGCACAATGCTGCTTTCTTCAATCCATTCTTGAATCCTTGAAGCACTTTCGTTAAGATAGTAGGCTATTTTTTAACTTCCATTCCATTTGTGTTCATGAATACAGCCATATCTTTTATTTTTTTCATTTCTTGGTTCCGCAATTCTTCATGAGTTTCTATTTTTTTCAGAATCTCACCGCAAAGAGCATCTTCTCTTTTTTCCATTTCCTCTGCGAATTCTTTACTACTTCCTTGAATTCCATTAATCTGTAACGAAAAAAGAGTCACGATTGCCTCTTTATCGGACTCACCAAAAATAGAATACTCTTTCATTTTTCCATCATCTCGTACTTTAGTTTGTGGACAAAAGATCCCGCCAAACTTGCATTCTGCCCTATACATATAAGACATAATCTGAAAACAGTCTTCTCTTTCCGGTTTATCTGATTTATTTGAAGCAACGTTTTCCCATTCGTTTTTATATTTTGCGTCAATGATCAAGAGTGGTCTGTTTTTATCGGAAATGACCTTTTTATCGGAAATGACCAAATCAGGCTGTAGCTCTATACTTTGACCATTACAGAAAAATGTTCCAAATGATTTTTTTCCCTCTATTTGATATTTGTTTTCTATTTTCTCCTTTACAATTTGAACCAAATATCTTTCCCATATATAATTCATGTTAATTAATATACCATTGACATTCGTCCCATCGTCCTCTGGCGCAATTCCCATATACTTTAAAATCAAAATTGCCGTTTTCCGGACACTTTCCCAATCCGAATATACCGCATGCGTGATTTTTTTTCGTTCCTTCTGAACCAGTTTTCGCGCTTCCTGACGCGACACAGGCTGCATGATATTTTTTAACTGTGAGATAAAATCTTTCACCGGTGTGTATTTTTTTTCCAATTCACGCATAAGGCCCGGCTGTCTTTTTTGCAATGATGTGTATGCCGTAAGAATCATACGATTCATATCATTATCAGCAGTATATTCTCGACTGGAATAGGCAATATTTCCGTTAAATATCGGATTGAGACGAATATGGCGTGCAACATCGATTCTTCCTTTTAATTTCGAATCGTTGTTTTCATACGTTCGATATCTGCGATAGATTCCTTTTCTATAAGCCCTTGCAATTTGTATTGCGAAAATAATTGCAAGAATCAAATCCAGAATCTCCCCTCTTCCCACCGAAGGCTCTACCTTCTGAAGAATATTTGCCTTCAAACCCAGTGCTTTATTTAACATATACTTGGAAAATTCACATGACTCATTTACGTCAAAACGGCTTCTTATAAAAACCTCTTCTTTCGTTCCATCGGAGGTTATCTGCAGCAGTCCAATATATTGTTGCGTCCAATATTCTCCCTTATTGCCCTGGGTCACAATCTTAAAAGGTTCTCCAGCCGCACAGTCGTTTTCATCAAGTACAAGAATATCACTTTGTGAAACTCCATCTATTAGCTTCGCAAATCTGTCTACTCTCTCCTCGGAATCTCCTGTTTCTTTATATATACTTTGCAGCAAACTACTTTCTTTATTAATTTCTTCTGATATGCACTCTTCCAATTTTGAGTAATCTTTTAAGTAAATCATTCCTTTTCCTCTGACGGAGTATTATTCTGAGCATTCTTTTGCACCTTTTCCCACTCCTTAAACGCCTCCAAATTGCACTCATTCACAAACTTCTCTTCATTTCCTTCTCCGCGTACATACTCGTAAAGAAGAGATTCTAATCTAAGATTCCAGACTTGTTGGATCAATTCATCGGCATTTTTGCAATTATTTATCCCAGGAACATTAGCAAACTGTCCTTGGCTGATATCATAATGCCTATTCAGTCCCTGATGATCTTCTATTTTTTTATTTACAAAACTAATATACTCAGCAATTTTCGAAAATTCAGCGTCTTTGTCTTTGCAGTTACTAAAAGCTTCTTCTGGTAACATATCCTGAATAATCTTTTTGAGATTTTCCGTAGCTTTTTCTACCTCTATCTCTTTCCATATAAATCTACGTCGCAACGCAAAATCCATACTTTCGACTGAACGGTCGATGTCATTCATAGTTCCTATCACAATAACATTCTCTGGAATATAAAATCCATCTTTAAACACATCTTTTTTTTCTTTTGAATAGTAACTTCCATTTTCTGGATCATAAGTACGAAGATTTGCATACTGTGTCTGAACAGAATTTTGTGGACCACGTTTATCTGACTCAAGGCAAAACATCAACTCACCAAATACTTTTGACAAATCGGCTCGATTGATTTCATCCACAATAAAGAAATATTTATCTTGGTTTTTATCCGATTCATTTCTTTCTACAACTTTACGGCAGAATTTTTTGAAAATGCCATCAAGTTTCCGAAATTCAACTTTTCCATGTGCATCCTCCACTGGCCGAAGCCCCTCAACAAAGTCTGTGTAATCATAGGATGGATGAAATTGAACTAATTGATAATCTGAGTTTGAATCATCTTTTTTCTGATCATCTGAATTTGGATCATTTTCTTTCAAATGCTTTTTATTATTTTTTGCAAACTTTTTGGCAACTTCTTTTGCCAGTCTGGTTTTTCCTGTTCCTGGGGCACCGGTTAAAATTATTTGTGTTGCACCATTTTCTACTAAATTATATAAATCCCCGAAATCATTCTGTTTATTATCCATTTTTAATATATCCTTTCCCGGTATATTTTCTATTATTTCTCTTAAGCGCTTTGTAAAGTCCTCTTTATCAAGCTGTCTTTCTTTACCTACTTTAGCATACATTTGAGAAGGTTGTTTAACGTCATCACCCAAGTTCTGAAACCACTTTTTTTCTTCAAGAATCCATCTGTCTTTCTCAGCATCCTTAGTGTCTGTATTAATCGTGTTGTAAATAATTACATAATCGCAATCGAATTCTCCTCCTTTTAACTTCAAAAGGTTTCCTTTTGATATACCATTATTGCTCAAAACTTTAAACCTTTGTCTCTCAATTTTAAAATTATAAGCGCGCAAATTCGTTTTCCAGTCCTCATCCTCAATGTTAATCTTATTAACATCAAATATCTCCTTCAATTGATTTTCTGCAGCTGATTTACTCATTTTGGTTCCTTTCATGATTTTATCTAGATACTGTTCTTTTTTCATGATATCGTAATTTCATTATTTAACAACGTTACCCTTTGGCACACGCTGAATGTGTAAGCATATTCCACTCACTACCGCTCATTATACCATGTATTTTTGTTACTGTACATATTTCAGCATATGTTTTTATGCAAAAAGCTTATATTTTTTAACTGTTTTTCGCTTTTTATACATATTTTGCACAAAAAGATTGTCCCAATTTTCCGTCTTCTTTTTCTACAGTATCAGACCTGCACCTGGCTTCAACCGTTTTTCTTTTCACTTCTATCCGCAAATCACCCGCACCGCCTCACTCACTTTCCTGTCCTCCACCGTCTCATACAGTTTCATCACTTCCATTTTCTGATCCCGATCCAGCCCCTTCTTTTTTGATATGTATATTTTGCACTGCAGTTCCCCTTCCTCATCCCACGCTTTTTCATTTCTCGGACATCCATTCAAATAGTCCCATTTTTCTTCATAAAACTTCCGCAACACTGCAAACGCCGTATTCCAGTCCATCGTTTCCTCTTTCTGCGTATCCAAAGCTGTCCTATTTTTACTGTTTCTCTGCTTTCCTTCCAGATTTTCTTTCTTCTCTTCCTTTTCTTCCCTCTCCCACTGTCTTCTCACAGCGTTTTCTCTTCCATAAAACCCAAAAACTCCGACAACTTTCGCCAGTACTTCGTTTTCCCAAAACAACAAAAAACTGCCCAGATAAACCAGCACTTCCGGAAGGAACAAAAGAACATGTCTCACAGCTTCCTCCCAGCGTGCTGTTTGATACTTTTGCACCAGCTGTCCTTCCATTTCTGTTTCTTCTATCGCTTCTGCTTCTTCCGTCAGTTCTGTTTTATCGCGCAGTCTTTCCCCATATCCGTTTCTTTTACTGTCCAGTTCTTCCTGTCCGAACCAGCTGTTCCGCGTCCCCCTGAACCGATTTTTCATGGTTCGACTTTCCATAATTCGACTCTCTATAAATCGCTTTTCCAATTCCGGTTTTCTCTTTACCGGCTGAAATGTTAATGGCTGTCTTCCCATAAAACTGCACACACCATGCCGGCAGAACCGCCCTTCTCCTTTATCCTGGCCTTTCAGTACAATTTCCAGCCATTCCTCTGCCAGAAATTCTTTTGATCTTTCCGTCTTTTTTACATCTGTCTTTTTCATCGTCACCTTTCCATCCTTTCCTCAAACATCCATTTCCAGAATCACCCGAATAGCCTCACATACCTTTGGTTCCATGTCTTCTTCCAGCAGCCACTGCAGAATCATTTTCTCCTGGTGATCCAGCTTATATCTTTTTTGAATGATTTTTTCCAGCTGCAATTTTGTAAATGCTACATCTAAATCGTAATCAATCCAGTTATCATCGTACATACCGTAAATATTTCGAGAATATTTAATATCTTTTTCCACTTATCTTTTTATAACTTCTTAAATGTCAGTTTAGCTTGATTTTATGGGCTTTTCTGGCATTTTTGTATAGGGAAGATAACTCACATATCTTTTTATAAGTCTATGTGTTTTCTCTGTGGGAAGTAGTAAATTAGTAGTATGTTCCGTATTTACTACAACGCACATATCCTTTCCATTTCAGCTTTTGCAGAACCAAATGAGCCGTGAGCGTAATAATTCAGCGTCATGCTTATATCAGAATGTCCCATGATATACTGTAAGGTATTCGGTGTCATTCCTTTGTTTGCCATTTTCGTACAGAACGTATGTCGCAGGCTGTGTGGCGAAATCTCTGGCAGTTCATCATCATGTGTCTTGTTGTACTTCTTAACCAGACCTTTTAATACCATGTTGTAACTGCTTGCTACTTGCGGTAAGCCTTTACCGTTCAACATCAAAAAGTTGCTGTAACCGTCAATCACGATTGGTTCTGTTTTCTTTCGGCTCTTGATAAGTCGCTGGAAAGCGTCATAGGCTTTGTCAGTCATTGGAATTTTACGGATACCGCTTTTTGTCTTTGGCTTCTCTATATAGTAGCCCGTTTCCGTGTCTTTCAATAGCTGGTGTTCCACAAGGATTGATTTATTCTTCATATCAACGGCAACGTTCAAGTCCAGACCGCAGAACTCGGAAATACGAAGTCCCGTTTCCAGAAGTATTACAAGTTCGTCATAATACTTTTTGTAGGTTCTGTCGCTTTTTGCAAATGTCAGCAAGGCTTCTTCCTGCTCTAAAGATAGGGCGGTCTTTTCTTTTCGGGTATCATCAAGAATATCACTTAGCACAAAATCAAACGGATTTTTTCTAACGTAATCATCTTGTATCGCCATGTAGAACGAAGCCCTCAAAGAACGCATATAATTCTTGATTGAGTTATACGCTATCCCGTTTTCGCTCATGCGGATAGCCCATTCTTTAGCGTCTGATTGCTTGACGCTATCAATGCTCATACTTCCGAAAGGGTCTTTTTTCAGAACGTTCATAAACTGTTGTCTGCCTTTGACCGTATTTCTGCGAATGTTCTTTCGTAGATTATTTTTCTTTTCGTAAAGCTGGCATACCGTCATTTTCTTGCCTGCGGTGTCGATACCGTCGCTTAAATCTCTCTGGACTTCTGCGATTTTCTCACGTAATGAAATATCATCACGTTTGCCTTTTGGTACTCTGTCCGTAGGAACAAGTTTCCATGAATAAATAAATTTCTGCTCGCCTAATGAATTGATGTATTTGTAAACGTATCTTCCCTCTTTGTTCTGGCTTTCCCCAGTTCTTAAAATTCGTCGTCTGTTATCTCGTCTAACTTCTCTTGACATAGTAGAAAACTCCTCTCCAAAACTGGAGCAAGCCTAGATACGTCATATAAATATTATAACATATTCTAGGCTTGATTTCACTATATTGTGTCCAGTGTATCAATGATTTTTTCAAACTGTTTTCGCTTTATCTGAATACGGTTGCCGTTCATAATAACCCATTTCGCACCGATATTTTCTTCTGCCAGACGACGCAGTTTATTTTCGCCAATGCGAAAGTATTTAGACGCTTCCTCAATGGTAAGCGTGTATTTTTCCCATACAGGCACATCAGTATTGTTTATCATAGTATATAACCCCCTTTACTGTGTGTCATTTTTTACAAGCAGGCAGACGGCTTTGGAAAGCTCCGTTAGTATCTCAACTATTCCCATTCTTGTGGGCAGAACCGCACCATGCGGACGTATCATTATTCTGTGAGGGTAGGTCGTGGCAAAGCGACTTTTCCAACGGTCGCTCTCGGATCACTGCGTGGGTCGCTCGCTTTCTTTTGGAAAGGTCATGGCGTACAGTTCCCGTGGCTTGCTACCTCACAAACGTATCTGTCTGCTTTATTCAATTTTCAAAGAACTATCGGCTCATACGTCCGTCAAAATTTATCTACTTTTCAATAAACTTTGACCGATATATCAATCCCAAAGAGGACGCAGGAAAGGGGGTATAGCGTCGCTCTTGTTGATAGGACAGTCCGTTTATGCTACTTTAAATTCAAGTATCTGTTGAATAAGTTTTGCTTCCAAACGGCTACGCATATCTTCATCAACGCAAGTATGCGGATTGCCGTATTCGTCAATGCTTGTTCTCATAGACAGTCTGGCAATGTAAGGCTCATAATGACTTAATACTACATTCATAGCCAGAATATCGCCTTGAGAAGCAGAAACGATAACGGGATATGGCAATAAGTTGTTGCCCTTATGTACTGCATTATTCTTTCTCATGCTGTTTTTCCTCCATTCTTTTCTTTACTTTTTCAAAGCCTTTTTTACGTTTATAGTGCACTGTACGACGAACAATTTTCATAAGGTCAGCAATTTCAACGTCATTAAAGCCCAAACCGTACAATAACAAAATAAGACGTTCTTCTTCTGAAAGTTCCTGCAATGCTTCACTTAACAACTCATTTTTGATTTTTACGTCATAGCCCATAACCTTGTAAGTGTCATAGTCTGTTGAATATTCATCATAAGTTGCAAGTTCGGCAAGCTGTTCTGGCGAAAGTTCTGAAAATGAAACTTGCATATTATTCAAACGCTGGTATTGCTTCTGAATATTGATAGCTTCATGTTTCAAAATCTTTTTGCAATAACAGTCAAAAACTTTCTGAATATCTTCATGGGAAGTCGATTTTTTCACGTTTTCACCTCCTTCCGTTTCTCAAAAGGCGGTGAGATTAACCGTTCCTTCCCCCTTTCCGTTATTAATACAAATGAGGGGGCATGGATTGGCAAAGATTGAGAAAAAAATTTAAGAAAAGTAAAAAAGCCCAAGAAGTCATAAAAACCTCATTGAGCTTTGCAAGGCAATATCAGCAAGCAAACTGTTTTTTATCTAAGTATCAACAGAGTATTACCTACTGTAATTTATAAGATTTTTAACGAATTTCTTTTATGCCATCTTATCATTCCAATTCCTCTCGTGTAGAAATTGACGCTATATCATAGCTTTCTACAAGATAAGCATAAAATATAAATCCGTCTTAATTCCGTCCGTATTCCTGTTTTTTAGCAGGATATAAAAAAGGTTACTGCAATATGTCAGATACCCGACCTTGCAATAACCTATCCATTAAAAGTCATGCGTATTTTCTTTTATAAGTTGGCGATAGTAACTCTGTTTCTCTGTTGGTATCTGATTGAGAAAATCTTCTATCCATTGGCTTGTCTGCTCTAGTATTTGTTCGTCCTCATAATATTCTGGGTAATCAGCTAAAATATCATGCTCTCTGTCAATTTGCTCTACTTCCTTGCAGGCTAAGTCTAAATAAGTGCTTATCAATGTCTGTGTATATGCCGTATAGCCTAGCGATAGTGTAATATGGGTAATACGTTCAAAATCTGCTTGTGTCATTTTATTTTTACCCGTTAATAAATCATAATCATACTGTCCACAGATTGATAAAAAATCTTCCCTTTGCTTCTCTGATTGTTTCATAATCGCCACTCCTTACATTCAAAATTTTAGCTTTTTGCTGGTAATACAGATAAATTCCTCTGGTGTTGGTGTCTTGTTTCCAAACAGCCTTTGAAATTCTGCTTGTTTCTCTGCGTCGGGATTGTTTCTTGCTTCTTCAATAGCAAGTTGCATTTCTTCCCGAACTTCCGCAACAGAAACGCCACGAAGTCTTGCAACTTCCTTTAACATTTTTTTGCTATCTCTTTTATTGAACTTTATCATACCATATCCACCTCATTTCTGGATAAACTTTATTTTTGATGTCCATAATAAGCGAAACTATAACTTATGGAATAGTTTATTTTATAGGGCTATTATAATACATTTTCACAAAGGTTACAATGTAAAAGAATGGTTCGAGGAAAGGATGTGTGTGCTATGGAGCTTGATTTTAAAGCGATAGGGAAACGAATAAAAATTGCAAGGATAAAGAAAAATTTTACCCAAGAAGCCGTAGCAGACAGAATAGGCGTTTCCCCACAGCACGTCAGTAATATAGAAACTGGAAACTCCAGCGTCAGCCTGCCGACTTTAGTTGCGATTGCAAATATGTTATCTGTATCGGTTGATGAACTTTTATGTGATACTGTTCTTACCTCTAAGCCCATATTTGAAAGAGAAGCAAAAGATATTTTCGAGGATTGCAACGAATATGAAGTCCGTGTTTTAGTAGATGTTTTGAAAGCAACTAAAAATTCTATGCGTCATGTAAAGATGTTTGAAAACAAAATGAATAGGAACGAATAAAACCGTAGTGTACTGATCACAAATGATTGTGAAGTACCGCTACGGTTTTTCTTCGCTGAATTTATAACCCACACCCCAAACAGTCAAAATATACTGCGGATTGTCTGGATTGGGTTCTATTTTCTTTCTAAGTTTTCGGATAAACGAAGTCATGTTGTTTGCATTCGGTATATCATCATCTCCCCATACATTCTGATAGAGTTGTTCTTTTGTGAATACCTGTCCTTTATGAGAATACATAAAATACAATAGGTCAAATTCCTTTGCAGTCAGATAAATTCGACTGCCTTGTTTATCTACCACAGTGCGAGTAAAAGGATTGATATATAATTCTTCTGTTTGTATGTTCATAAGTGTCGGACTTGTATTCAGTTTCGTAGACAGCCATTCTAAGGTTTGCTGAAATAAGTTATTCTCTTTATCATTAAATTCTACAACTAATATTTTCCCATAGTATCCCCCCTAATTAAAATTTTCTATCAAGAGGGAACACGAGAGTAACTCTTGCCCCTATAATCTTATTATTTTCTTCTAAGTTTTCAAGCCTGAGAAATCCAAAATGTTCCCGCATGATTTTGTTTACGATTGCAAGTCCCAAACCGTAATGAGTGCCATTTCTCGCCTTGTTTTCAGAATAGAATTTTTGAGTTGCTCTTTTTAGGCTTTCTTCACTAAACCCTTTTCCGCTGTCAGTAACACTTATCCTATATTCAGATATATGTTTTTGAAATTGCAATTTTAATTCTGTATATTCTTCCGAAAAATCAACAGCATTTGATACTATATTTTGGAACGCTTTTTGTATTGCTTTTCCATCTATCAATAAGTCATCAGCAATATCTTTTTGTAGAACTACAATAGATATATTTTTTAGGGAAGCTATTTGATTTGCCAGTGAAATTAGTTCATTTACATATTCTTCGCCCAAGGAAATATAATCCGTTTTTAAGTGTTCCATTTTCACAAGATTTTTTAGTTCTTCTACATATTCTGATATTCTTTTTATTCCGTCTTGCGCATTGTTTAAATACTCCTTTTGTTTTCCTGTTATTTCTGTTTCTTCCAGCAATTCCAAATTTCCAGATACAACCGTAGCAGGTGTTTGTATATCATGCGTAAGTGCTTGAATACCATCTTCTAATAATTGAGCTTGCTTTAATTGTTTTTTTGTACTGTCTTTTACTGCTTTTTCCATTTCGTTCAAAACAATTAAAATATCATTTATTTCTTTTAATGTACTCGATACCCCAGAGATTTGTTCATCATCATTCAAAATGGTTTCACGTATACTTATGATTTTATTTAGTTCTTTACGCAACTGATTTCTATGCCATTTTAGAATGATAAAAAAACCTATAACAACTGTAACAAAAAAGGAAAGAACAACTGTTAAATCAGCACTCGGAAAAACATTTCTCAAAAAATCATTTGAAAATTGGGAAGTGCCACTTTTATATCCCAAAATCCATTTTTCAGATAAACCATTGACACATTCATATTTCGTTCCGTTCATAAACTGCAAATGTGTAACTTGTCCCTCTTTATAAACTTCTTCTATAAGTTCTTTATCCTGTATTGTGCCAGTTATATAATTGCCGTCGTTTGAAAGTTGCGCATATTCTATATATGCTGGTATATCCTTAGCTTCAAGCACTCCATTGACAGCTTTACCTGTTATATTTTCCACACTTTCAGATATTACTTGCGGAGAAAGAATTATCCCTGTTTCCGTTAAAAATAAAGTTCCTGCTCCAAATATAACAATCACTATGAAGATGTAGCATATTTGAGAAATACTAAGAGTTAAAAGCATTCTCATTATTGATTTTTTTCCCATTGATAGCCCACTCCCCAAATTGTCTTTATCGGTTCTTCGTTATAAACTTTAAATTTCTTTCTTATCTCTTTTATTCTTTCTCGTATGGTCGTTTCAGCGTCTCCAATACCGTCAAATCCGAAAATTCTTTCATATATTTCATCTTTTGTAAATACACGATTAGGATTTTTCATGAGCAGACAACATATTTCATATTCAGACGGCGTCATATTTAACTCTGTTTCATTTACATAGATTTTCCTGCTCGTAAAATCACAAAAAACCTGTCCTATATGAATTAAATTGTTTTTTCCTCTATTTTCTCGACGCAAATGTGCTGTTATCCGACAACGAAGTTCTTTAATGGAGAACGGCTTAATAATATAATCATCTGCTCCAACCGAAAATCCTTCTACTAAATCTTGTTCAAAATTTTTGGCAGTTAAAAACAATACAGGTATATCAATTTCACGCCTTTTATCTTTCAAAAAAGTAAACCCGTCTAATTCGGGCATCATAACATCAAGTATCATCAAATCGTGTGCATTGATTTCTCGAATAGACACTCCCGATAAACCTGTATAAACCGTTACAGAATGTTCTTTTTCCAAAGTATTTTTTATAAGTTGAAGTAATGTTTTATCATCATCTATCACTATAATATGAGCCATGCTGTTTCTCCTTTATTCTTTTGATTTACCCTCCCAATTTTTAAACCATAATACAACTCCGATAAGCAGTAAAACAAAAGATACAAATTGTATCGCTAAGTCTAACGGTAAATTTACTCCCTGTACGCTTAAACTAATATTCTCGAAATAGAGGGTTGTTGTTTTTAAAGTCCAAATCCATGGAATAACTCTCCAAAGTTGTTCTTCAAGCATAGGAAACGAGCTGATATAAGAAACAAATATTGTTCCTAAAATTCCAATTCCTATGGAAGCTCCCATTCCCAAGTAAATACTAATCCATAATTGAAATGGAACTAAAAAAAGAGAACCTACAATAAAAATCAATGTAGTTTTTAAAGCAGGGATAAGCGTATAGTTTTCTGGTTTATAGATACACCATATACTAACATATAATAATAACATAGAGAATACAACAAAAAAAGTCAATATACCTATCAAATACATAGCTTTTGCGAGAAAGTTCATTCCCCTGTGCGTACTTTTTCTTATAATTTGATAATTCCCAGCTTCTTGTTCTTGCTCTCCTGTAATTCCAGCCAAAATCCCAATTAAGATAGGCGCAATCATAGCCGATATAGTTATCCAATAATTACCGCTATTCATGACAATTTCATTTTTATCGCTTGACCTAAAAACAAACAGAATAAAACCAACTATAACAAAAGCCAGTACAAAAGGTATTTTCTTTAATATCGTTCGCTTACTCTTTAAATGCTCTGCATATAAGACTTTCATGAAATACATTTTAATTTCCCTCTCTTTTTGCAAAAAAGATTGATGTGATATAGGTAAATATCATGCAACATAATACCGCTGACAATATTCCCAGTAGGATTGAATTTGTATTTAACAAATTACTTGTATTTTCCAAAACAATTCCATTTGGGTGTATTTTTGTAATCGGTACAATACTTCTTACCGCATAGCTATATGGATTTAAAATCCAATAATTTTCTGAAGCCATAATCGGAGCTGATACAAAGCCAACAAAGCCTATACCTAATGCACCAGCTAAGCCAAAATTATGAGTACAGAACAATGAGATCGGGATAATCGCCAATGACATCAACCATGTAATTCCACCCATTTCTAATATTGATATAACGGTATTCATACCAAGATGATTGCATAATGCCAATCCACATACGAATATAGTCAATAGTGCAGTAGCCACAAACGAGTAAAATGCTAAAGTAAATACTTTTACTGTCCAAACCCGTTTCACTGAATATGCTTCTACATAAATAGAACGATAGGTATTATTTTTCTTTTCTTCATACTCGCTTAAAATACACAATAGTGAAATTCCAAGTGTATTAAAAGATATTGTCCACATATTAAAAATCATTTTTGTGTAATGTTCCCAAGAGTTTTCTAAGGTATCTGGCGCAAGATTTGCTACAATCATAAGCAGAACAGCAAATATGACAGCACCAAGAAAAAGAACAGGTCTAAGCAATGTCCTTTTGGATTAGAAAAAATTATATATGTCTTTTTGACTATCTTTTTATATCTTCTTAAATGTCCGCAAAGCCTTATTTTATAGGCTCTACGGGCATTTTGCTTTTGTGGTAAACCTCGCATATCTAGGTCTATCTTCTTATATTTTCTC
This sequence comes from Blautia sp. AF19-13LB, assembly GCF_003479105.1. Taxonomy (NCBI): domain Bacteria; kingdom Bacillati; phylum Bacillota; class Clostridia; order Lachnospirales; family Lachnospiraceae; genus Blautia; species Blautia sp. AF19-13LB. The sequence continues at coordinate 27,461 of NZ_QUGO01000022.1, read as the reverse complement.
TATCAATCGTTGTTAAAATCGTGGTAAATACTTTTATGCGATTAGACGCTGAACCTCTGATTTTGCGGTATCTATGGACGCATGAGCGTACCAATTCATTGTGATACTAATGTTTGAATGCCCCATGATATACTGTAAATCTTTTGGGTTCATGTTCTTGCTTGCCAGCCTTGTGCAGAACGTATGGCGTAGCGTATGCGGTGTGATATGTGGCAAGGGATTGTCTTTGTGGTGCTTGTTGTATTTCTTTACCATACGGACAAATAAGGCGTTGTAATCAATCGCAACTTTTGGCTTGCCCTTATGATTGACAAATAGGAAATTGCCCTGTCCGTCTATCACAAATGGTTCTGCCTTTGGGCGTTTCTTCATAACCCGTTGAAATGCCTGTATCGTTTCTCTGCTTAATGGTACTTGCCTTATTCCGCTTTTCGTCTTAGGCGTTTCAATATAATAGCCTTGTTCCTTGCTCTTTAGTAACTGGTGGTCGATAATCACAACTTCATTCTTGAAATCAATGTCGGCTACTGTCAGTCCGCACAGTTCCGAGATACGAAGTCCAGTTTTTAACAGTATCAGCACATCATCAAAATACTTATGATACACATTGTCCGTCTTGATGAATAAGAGTAGGGCTTGTTCCTGTTCCTCTGTCAATGCGACTTTCTCTTTGGTATCATTTTCTAGGACTTCACTCAACTTGAAATCAAAAGGGTTTTTCCTTACACAATCGTCTTGTATGGCGATATAGAATGACGCTTTTAACGAGCGTTTATGGTTGTTAATGGTGTTATAGGAAAAGCCTTTGTCTTTCATGCGTAAAGCCCATTCTTTAGCGTCAGAGGGTTTGATTGTATCAATGCTCCTAGCACCTAACTTGTCCTTTTTCAATAACCGCATGAGCTGTTCCCGTTGTTTTATTGTGCTTTTCTTCACGTTTGCCCTCTGTGCGTTCTGTTTGGCGTAGAGTTGGCAAAGTGTCATTTTCTTGCCTGTGCTGTCGATACCGTCCTCAATATCCCGTCTTATCTGCTGTTCCAGTTCACGAAGTGAGGGTTTTTCCCGTTTTCCCTTTGGTGTCGGGTCTGTGGGTGTCAATCTCCAAGCATACACATATTTTGTGTTTCCAAATGCGTCCACATATTTATATAAGTATTTTCCGTCTGTTCGTTGGCTCTCTCCAGTATGCAGGATACGACCTTTGATATCCCGTCTTTTTTCTTTCATGGTGTCTGCTCCTTTCCTTGTTGGAAAGAGCCTTGATATGACTTGTGTTCATCATAACACATACAAGGCTCATTTGCATTAGATTGCGTCCAATTTATCAATAACCTGTTCAAACTGTCGGCGTTTAATCTGTATGCGGTTGCCATTCATAATGAGCCAGCCAGCGTCCTTGTTTTCCTCTGCCAAGCGTCTTAACTTGTTTTCTCCGATACGGAAATACTTAGACGCTTCTTCAATGGTAAGGGTGTATTTTTCCCATACGGGAATATCGTTGTTATTCATCAGATACCCCCTTTCCCATGTTTTGTGTCATACTGGATATAAGGGATAAGGTCGGTGCGGTTTATCCTCTGTAAATGGGCGGTTAGTTTACTGGAAAGGGAATTGCTGTATCTTGCCTTATCAAGCATAGTTCCCACTTTTTCCAATCCACCTAATGCGTCATGTTCTTCTAAGAAGTAAAAACTTTTGACAGCGGAAATCACGCCACCCTCTGTAAGCCATTGCTGTGTTTCCTCAAGGGAATTTTGCTGTTTTGCTACTTGCAGTTTCGAGACTTCCACAGCCCCTAAAAAGCGTTCCCAAAACCGACACGTTTTCCATCTGCTTTTATTACTTTCGTTTCTGTTTGGCACGACAAAGCGTAGGTTGTTTGACAATAGCCCGAAAGCCAGTTCTCCCAGTTCCAGCGGTCTGTCTTTGAATGTCATGGCAAAAGCATGAGCCTTATCATCACGCAGTTGCATTTCTGTCCGTTTCCAACTGCCGACTTCCTCAAGTGTCTTATTATGTTTTGAACAGACTTCCTTATCCTTATCATAAAAGCGGTAGGACAATCCCGATTTACCAGCACCGATATAAACTGTCTTTGCGGTATCGAAATCGTCAAACTTGCTTTCGTCAAAGTGGTAGCCCTCACTATTCGAGATAAATTCCTCTTTTTCGCATTTCTTCTTTATCTGCTCTATGGTAAAGAATGGCTTTTCGTTCTTATCATCAATGGCAATATCAAGCCTTGTGAAGTGGAAATTATCCAGTCCGTATCTTCGCTCACAACGTCGGAACATATCCCCAAAGGTATAATTCCTACTGTCGAGAATACGGAAAATATCATCACAACCTCTGCCAGTCATAACAAGATAACAGCCTAGCCCTTGTGGGTTATCCTCTGTCTTTCTTGCGTCCCCCGATACATAAATATCTCCAATCTGCCAGCGTGCTTGATAGGTTTTGTATTTAACGCTTGCCGGATAGACATTGAAAAGGTCAGTCGGTAAACCTAAAATGTGCATGATGACATCTTCTGCGGTTGCAGTATCAAATACAATACTGATGTAATCAATCTTAACGGATAAATTTTTGTGTGTAGTTATAGTGCATTACTCCTTTCGTACTTCCCGTTTTTTTGCGGGGTAAAAATCGTGTTTTGTCCTTTATTTATCACAGTTTCTAGGTACTATGACATGTATGCGCAGGGCGGTGTTACATATACGCCCTTTACGAACGCCTAAAGGCGTTCCCTTTCTTCCTGTGTCTGCTCCGTTCTTAACGCTCACGAGCCTTGTAAGGCTCGTGGCTAAACGGAACAGCCCCAGTCAGAAACCTTATTTTCGGTCTGATAGTCTATGCTTATTCATGCTATCAAAATGAAAATACATCTTTTCTATGCTTACTCAAGCGTGTGATTGGCCCTAGCGTGCTTAATCACTCTATCTGATACGATAATAACGCCATTAGAATTACTTGTCAAGAAGTTTTTGTTGACTTTTAGATATATATTAAGTATGATATGCTTATAAATACCAAAAAAAGCAATGAAAGGAGTGTTTATACTAAGTCATGGAGCATTACGAAAAGAAAATCAGTTTCTTAGGAGAGAACATACAGACCATAAGAAAGCATAGAGGAATGAAACAACAGGAACTTGCTGATAAAATCGGTATCAATATGCAGAGCCTTTCCAAGATTGAACGTGGCGTGAATTATCCTACCTTTGATACGCTGGAAAAGATAATGGACGTGCTGGGAGTAACACCCAATGAATTATTGTCGGGAGAATGGAAGTATATTGACCACACCGAGCCCTATATCATGGATATTATCAAACGGGAACAAGACTTCAATGTTTCCTTAGATTACCTGTCTGAAAATGAATTTTTCGATGATGAAAAAGAATGCACATTTTACAAGGCATATAAACTCATACAGTATATCCATAACTACATTACCAATGAGGTTACGGAGTTGGAAGAACTTATGGAAATCAAGCAGTTGATACAGCGTCAAAAACTGGAACGCATGATAAAAGTACATAAGGAAATGCGAGGGTTAGACCGATACAGAGAACAGCCCAAAGAGTATAAATACCATGACCCTTATGATGATTGGATATTTCGTCAGCTTGCGGATATAGACAACAGAAACAACATTCCCGACACTTCTCCACAAGTAGACTTCAATGAAGCAGACTATGAAGATTATCTAAAGGCGAAATGGAACAGAGGTCTTTAATTTCCTCTTGCATGGAAGATACAGCAAACAAAAAGCCCAGTAAAGAGTGCAAAGCACCACCAATGGTGGCAAGGCTCTTGACAGGGCTTTTTCTTTTCTGTGGTAGGTAATCAAGAGGAAGAAAGAAAAAGTGTGTTTGTTCAATGCAGAAAATATTCAAAGGGTATGCTGATTTTTATTGTGGCGGATATATGGAACTGTTATAATATGGTATGAAGAAACGGACAAATAATAAGGTGTAAAGGAGTAGTGCTATGAAAGATAAAAACATTTTAAGTTGTGTGGGAATAATTATTTATATTGCTATGTCTGGAATTGATAGATTTGTTTATCATATACCTAATATTATTTATATACCAGTTGCAATTCTTGGTATTGCTTTAATTTTAATTGGCTTTTTCAAAGATAAATTTAAACAAGAAAATTTCGATTTATAGAACTGAAAATTAAAGATTTAGAAAAGGTGGTAAATATGATAGGGCTAATACTTGGTATTATAATGGTGGTTTTAGGTGTATTCAGTATTATTAAAGGTAAATTGCCCCTTATCAAAAGGTATAATGGGGTAAAAAATATAAAGCTACATTCAAGAATTGAGGGAACAGCTACATTGTTAGTAGGAATTATGCTGATTTTTCAATGTTTTATATCACTAGGAAATGTTGAAATTGTTATCATTATTTTATCAATTTGTATTTTTTCGTTGATACTAGAAATTGCATTAAAAGTAATATAAAAAACCCATTTTGACAATTTCATATCCATACACACAAAGCAGTTAGTCTTAGGATTGACTGCTTTTTAATAAAAGACACCGCTTAGGTGTTAAGGGTGTCTTTTTAGTGCTATTTTATTGTCATATCAAGGCTCACTCAATCGTGGTAAATTCGTGGTAAATTGAATAATTTTCTATACTTCAAATTGCTTGAAAGTATAGTGTTTATGCGAATAATCGAAAATTATATATAAAATTTTTAATAATTCCATACGAAATAATTTATACATAGAAACATTCCTCCTCTTTGGTAACGTTCATAAATATCGTTTCTAAATCATCAGTATCGTTGATTTCTCCCTCATACTTTAGTTTTCCATTGATGATAATTCCGATGTAGGACGCTATATGTTGGATTTCTGCAAGGTTATGACTGGAAACCAAAACCGTAATTTGATTTTCATTCAGTCTTTTTATTAAATCTCGTAATTCTTGAATACCAATAGGGTCTAAACCATTTGTAGGTTCGTCCAAGATAATTAAATCTGGATTTCCTAAAAGAGCTATTGCAATTCCTAATCTTTGCTTCATTCCAAGCGAAAAATTAGAAACCTTTTTCTTTCCTGTCTTATCTATTTTTAATAGTTTTAAAACACGGGTTATTTCATTTTCTGATACTCCTAACATACAAGCGTGTATCAACATATTTTCTTTTGCCGTCAAATTGCCGTAAATTGCAGGACTTTCTATTAAAACTCCTATTTTGTTCAACGTATCTCTTGACCACGGCTTTCCTTTAAAAATAACTTCTCCCTCACTAGGTTTTAATAATCCGCAAAGTAATTTCATGGTTGTGCTTTTTCCCGCACCATTTGGACCAAGCAGACCATAAGTTTCTCCTTTTGGCACTTTCAAAGAAAGTCCTTTAATAATATTTTCGTTTTTGATGTTTTTGGTTAAATTTTTTGTTTCTAAAATGTAGTCCATGTTCTACCGCCTTTCCTTACTTGAAATTTACTTGTCAGTGTATGTATCACTTCAAGCATTTATAAGATAAAACATAATTATAATTAAATTGTAACTGAATTAAAAAAAGGCTTACGAAACATAAAAATTGAATCGTAAGCCTTATATAACTATCCTACAATCTTCCAGTTGCTATCCTTATGTAGCACCAGCTCATACTGTGACACCTGCGTTGCCTTTGTCTGATTATCAATGAATTTCACAGCTACCTTGACTTTCACATTGTCCCCGTCCTTTGTAAAGATAGGGTTTACCAGTTCAGAATAAAGGCAGTCCCTGTCAATAGGTTCAAGCACATTTCCCGATACATAATAGGCAAGTTCCTTTTCTGTGGCTGTCGGGTACAGCTTAAAGAATGTTTCCAGAAATGCCGTAGCGTCATTGATTGTGTCAGCGTCCACGCTGTTGTCGGCTTCTGGTGTCTTTGGTTCATAGTCCGATTTTTCGATTGCTGGGGCAAGGGTAGGGTTCTGAACGATTACCATATTTCCGTCAGCGTCTACATGGACTTTTACGGTATAGGTTGCCTTGACGCTCGTTGTCTGTTCTCCCTCTTTTATCTGCTGATCTACTTCGTAGGTAGCAGAAAAAGTGTCCGTACCAGACTGTTCAATGCTCCATACAAGTACATCTGTTACCGTGGAGCTGGTCGGTATATCTGTCCGAATGGTATCTACATTCAAGTCCTGCAATTCCTTTGTCAGATAACCGCTGATTGCCTGCGTCCTTGCTTCAATCGCTTCTTTGCTGTTGTTCCATGTGTAATAGGACTTTGCAAAGTTCTTCACGAAATTTTCAATACCGCTGGTATCATGTAATCGTAACTGGATTGTTTCTGTTTCGTGTACCGTGTGCATATCAATAGCGGTAAAGTTCTTATATACGCCAAAGCTCACGCTTGCAATAAGCACCGCCCACAATGCAATCACGGATTTTTTATGTGTGCCTACCTTGAAAGTACGCACCTTTTTTTCTTTGGGTTCTTTGATAGTTTCTGTCTGTTTCTTATTCTTTCTAAACATGATGAAATCCTCACTTTCTATTGTTTTACTCGTCCTGCACCGATTAAGTGCTGTTGCCAGTAACTATTCGTTAGGTCTGCATATCCTATCGGGTCGCCTGCATGGTACATCTGTGTCGGGGAAATGACAATACCGACGTGTGTTACATAACTCCCTGCGTCATAGGTGGAATGGAAAAATACCAAGTCGCCAGCCTTTGCCTGTGATAAGGGGATATGCTGGGTTGCGTCATACTGCATTTGTGCCGTTCTCGGTAAAGAGATACCAGCTTTCCCAAAGCACCATTGCGTCAGTCCCGAACAGTCAAAGGACGTGTTGGGATTGCTACCGCCGTACACATACTTCCACCCTTGATATTTCAATGCTTCATTCATAACCTTTTGTGCCAGCTCGCCCGATATTTGAGGAACAGTCAAATACTGATTGACTAATTCCACATAGAACATATTTCCATAGCCATACCGCCAGCCACCATTCTTTGCAACGGCTATCGGGTTGGTGTAGGTTACTTTCTTTCCACCCGATTTTTCTTTTGCGAAGTTTTCCGCAAGATTGTATGTATGCTTCTTACCTTTTCCAGCTACATAACCCACATAGCCACCGCCATAGTTATAGGACTGTATCGCTACATTCAAATCGTCGATACCTTGACTTTTGCAGGAAGAAAGCAGGGACGCAAAATATTTACACCCCTGCTTGATTGAGCTTTCCGTATCTAAAGAATTAGGCGGTAAACCAAGACTTTCCGAACTCTGCATGACATCTTCTGCCGTACCGCCACTTTCTACTTGAATGATAGCCAGCAACACATTGACATACTCGGAAATGCCGTATTCTCTGGCGTACTTTTCCACCATAGGCTGATGTTTCAACACTTCTGCGGATAGGTTCATACCACCAAAGGAAGAAGAATAGTTACCGCCCCCGTCGTCGTCCTCTGCACTAATCAGCACCCCGAAAAACAATACAATGGAAATGAGGATAGGAAACAGACTGCCGATAATGGCGATATGCTTCAATCTCATTTTTTCTTTCGTCCTTTCTGTAATACGGTCTTACGGTTTTTCTCGGTATTTACTTCCGATTGCTTCGTAGTTTGTGTCTGTTGAACCTTTGTCCTGCGTTCTTTCGTGTAATTCTGGCGTGTTTCCTGCGATACGGTCTTTTCTACATTCTGTTTATGTAGTAGCTGTTCAGATTTAGTCGTTTTTATGTCAGAACCACCCGAAGATAGCGGACGTTCTTTCACAGCATTTGTCTTGACTGGTTCACTTGCTTTAGAAGTGGTCGCTGTGGCAGGGCGTTTGACTTCCTGCATTTTTTCCACGCTCGGCTTTGCGGTTGTGGCTGGTCGTTCATGTGGACGGGTAGCTCCTTTTGTCGCTGATCCGTCCGTATGCGTTCTTTCCTGCCTTGCTTCTTGTGCCTTTTGAAGTTCCATTCGCTTGTCAGCGATATTTTTCTTATGCTGTTGCTGTTTTTCTAAACGTCCCGATTGCCGTTCTTTCTGTTCCTGCACGATACCACGCTTGAAATCGGAAACACTGGACTTTGCCTTTTCCTTTGCGGAGTGGACGGCATAAGCGGTCTGTGTCGGCATATCTTTGATATTCTCTTTGACGGCGTTTGCCTTGTCTTTCACTTTATTTTTCGTATCTAAGACAGCACCGACCTTTGAGCCTGCACGATTTCCAAAACTGGAAGAAGTGTTGCTTCGTGAAAAGGTTTGTTTATCTTTTTGAGGATTACTCCTTGAAGAACCATTACCCGATAGCATAGCTCCCGTAACTGCACCCGTGCCAGCTCCAACCATACTTCCATGACTAACAGCCCTTGCGATACGGTGTTCCATACGCCTAGCCCTATGTCGCATGAACAGATACGGTCTGCGGAATATCCTGCGTCCCATGCTTTGACTGTCGCCAGCGTTTAAGCTGAACATACTCATTAAGTCGCCCAGTTTCATGTAGATACCTGCAAAGCACACTATCTGCAAGAACGCTATCATAAAGAACGGATAGTCTGTGGAAATGTTGTAAAACATACTGGAAATGCTAAACGCCACCGTTACAATGAGCGTTATTCCTGCCCGTGTCATTATGGTATTAAATACCCTTACGATTGCCTGCTTTGCCATGCTTTCATAGCTCGGTATCATGGAGAGTAAAAAGCTGATAGGCAAGAACATAGCGAAGATAATAAAAAGTATCTGGCTAAATATCATCATGCCCGTAAGCAAGAATACAAATATCGTGATACCAAGATTGAAGAACAAGAGGAAGAACACCATACCCAAGCGGTTAATGACCTGCGGTATCGTCAGATTGTTGTTGTCGTTATCCTCGATTTCTGTTTTTACGACTTCCTCTCTTGTTTCGCCGTCCTCGTCCTCTGGGCTTGCTGATACGAGAGCTTCGACACGTTCTGCCCCGATTTCCTCTGCGTTGCTGTTGCCAAATTGAAGCAAGAGCCACGGCTGTTGTACTTGAATGGAAAACAAGCTGTCCCGTATCAAATCCACGCTATCCCTGCCCTCACTGTCAGAATTAGGGAGCATGATTTTTGTTCCCAAGTCCAATGAAGCGGTGCTGATGTCGCTTGAAAAGTCATTGACTTTCTTAATGTAGTTGGGAGCATAGGCAATAAACGAAGCCGACAGAATGAACACCACAACAAAGTTGATAACGGCGTGTAATGCCTTACTGGTTTCCCGTTTGATTAGTCCCGTATAGGCAACATACATTCCCACCACTAAGATAATGAGAAGCAGGAAACCGACATAAAATCCCGTAGAAGAAAAGCCGTTCTCGGTAACGCCTGCAAGGGTCTGTATGCTTTTTCCGATACTGTCTGCCATATCGTTGATAAAATCCAGCTTGTAGGCTTCCTGCACCACATAGCCCGTTGCATTGGATAGGTAAAGGCTTATCGTCCAGACAAAGTTGGTAATGCAGTAAAGCCCGTACTGCACCGATTTTCCGATACCGTCCAGCCAGTTCCACGGCAACCACGACCAGCTATTATCCACATAAAAATCAAGCTGGTAGTTGGAAAGCGGATATTTGGAATAAAGATTTTCTGCGTTTATGGTATCGTCCACAAGCCCCGTCGCATGAGCCACCGTCCCCAGAAGTGAAAGCAGGATAAGGGAAAGTGCCACGACAAACAGAGCCATTTTGAGAAAGTGGAAAATCTTCTTTTTTGTGAACGCACCTTTTATCCTTTCTTTCATCACTCCACCTCATTTCTTTTCACTGGCGGTCTGGTATCAAAGGCGTGTAGCAGTTCTTCAAAGACTGGGTGTATCTGCACCACACCGACACGTCCGTATAAGTCCTGCAATAAACATTGTCCGTTCTCCAAATCACGCAAGCGTTTCTGGTTGTTCTCGTCGTCCTTGTCGATACCGAAAAATTCTAAGGTCTGCTTTATCTCGTTAATATCAGTAGAACGGAAAGCGAATTTCAAGCCGATATTGTTTTTCAGACTTTCTTTTGACACGTCCCCAGAAGATTGTGTAACAAAATAAACGCCTGCCTGCATTGCACGTCCAGCACGCACCAGCTTATTTGATAAGGTTTCGCCTTGTGCCACATTTAAGAACGCCCACGCTTCATCAAGGTCTACGATTTTGAAAATAGAACGGTCGCTGTGAATAAAATCTAAAGCAAAGGTACTAATCACAATAAGCATAGACACCGACAATAATTCAATGGTTGTGTATTCCTCAAAGGTCGTGTCCTTATCTGGCAGTACAAGGTCTGCTACTTGAATGATATTGAGCTGGTTATCTAAACTGATTGCATTTTCTACCGTACCGTCTGAAAACAGCAGGTGTGCAAAGTCGTAGTCCGTGAAGCTGTCGATATGGTCTGCGATATTTCTTGATATGGGTGTATCTTCACGGCGTAGCTCGTCTATCACATGAAGTAAGCCCCGTTTGTCGCTTTGGGTAACGGCACGAACTGCTTTACGAAGTACGGGGAATTTTTCGCCGTCCCTAGAGGAAATACCCGTAAGGAATGTTAAGATGTCGATTGCCAGACTTTCAGCGTCTTTTACATTTTTCATAATCACGAACGGGTCAAGAAGTCCTGCATTGTCCTTGTCGCTGGTAAGATTTACGATATTGATTTCATGGGCTATCTCTGGGAGTGTTTCTTTCCAATTTCCTCTTTCACTCTTAGGGTCTAAGATAACTGCTTGTCCCCCAAAGAGAACCGAATAATAGACAAGCAGATTGTTGCAAAACGACTTTCCACCGCCAAGCGAACCGACAAAGGCAGACGCTAACGCATTGGTAACAGTGCCTTTTACACCCTGCGAAGCTAAAGACGGTTGCAGGTACACATTTCTTCCCGTATCAACGGAATAACCAATATAGATACCCGTGTTTTCTCCTAACTGCTGTGTAGCACCAAAACCAAGCCCTGCTAGAAAATCACTTTTAACATACTGCACATAGTCATTGATGTATCGCTTGCTGGCAGGAAGAAATTCAGAATGAAGCCCCAGCATATCGCCAGCAGGACGCACCAGCTTTACATTGAGGTCGTCGTAAAAGTCCTTGACTTCATCACAACGGCGTTTCAGCTCGTCAAGATCGGGTGCAGACACCCGTATGACGTAGCTTAACTTATACATACTTTCTTTGCTCTGGTCTAAATCGGTTTCCAACTCGTCCACGCTGTCTAATGCGTCCACCACATTTGAGCTGGTTTCACTTCCTGCTTGATAAGCGTGATTGTCAAGGTCTTTCAATTCCTTTTTCTTGTTGCGGACTGTCGTTAATGCTTTTCGGTTTTCCACGATTTCTACATTCATAGAAGTATCAACGGGGAATGTGAATTGCTGTTGCTGGAAATAGAAGATTTCAGACGACGGAAAATCAAGCTCCCCGACAATCGCATTGACGGTAAAGTAGGACACATAGCTTTCCTTGTCCTCGTGTTCCAATCGTAAATACCGCTGGCTTTCCTCAATCACACACCTTGTCGGACGGATAAGGTCGTAGTATTTTATCAGCGTTTCTTTCTTATAGTTCTTCTTTGGTATCTGGTACTCATAATCTTCATAGGCGATACCGTCCCTGCCGTAAAGATGTTCCATGAGATACCCAAAATCATGGATTTCCAAGCGACGCACCTTAAAGCGACGGGAGATTTTATTCTCCAGTAACTTTTCCATTTTCATGTAACGGTTGATTTCATCATTCGGCATGGAAACAAAATCATTCATCAGCGTGTGATTGACTTCATGGAGAAATTCTTTAAATGTCAGCCACGCCGATTTTTTGAGGTTCTTCAGATTGAGCTGTTCTTCCGTAACCATGAGCTTAAAGCCAAGAAAAAAGCGGTAGTCCACTTGATTGTCCCCAATCATAGAAACCAACGCCTCGGTCTGTTCGTCTATTTTTTCTAATGCCACTTCACGAAGTTTCCCCGTTACTAATCGTTTGGATTGTTCCTGCATACTTCGTATGGAGCTTTCCGTCGCTATCTGCAAGGCATGGATTTTACCCTCACGGGACTGTGCGATAAGCTGGCGAAAGCTGTCATGCACGATAAACTTTTCTTCTGCGGATAGAAAAGAATAGTTGTAGGGTATCAGCTCATAGTAAGCGAACACCTCATTGTCCTTGTTCCAGACAAGGTTGTTGTCAATATATTTTATCGGAAACATAGTTCATACTCCTTACTGCCGTAATATTTTCATGTAGTATCTGCTTATCCAGTTTTACGGCTTTTCCTGCATAAGTGATTTTCGGACGCAACGCATAGGTTATCTGTGATTTCAAAAAACTGTAAGGCTTCTTGCCGTCAAAGGTTTTCTGGCTCATAAACCAAGTGAGGAAAACGGGAATACCGAAGTATTTTAGAAACGCCCCCTCAATCATGGAAAGTGGCGGTAAGTCCCCAAACAGAATGATGATAAATTCCGTAATCACAAACCATGTAATCTGTGCAAAGGTAACGGGAAAGGGCAAGTTAAAATCGTTGATGGCATACAAGACTTTTTCCACGTTCCAGATACCCGTGTAACTTTTAATCTTTTTCAAGTTCTTTCAGCTCCTTTCTTTATTCCTGCCGTGTTTCTCACGGCATAGAGGTATCCCTTGTGGGATTTCGTAAGTTCTAAATGAGAAAAGGACAGCCATGTTTCAGACTGTCCCTCAATAAAATCGCTGTCAGTAGCAACAATGCTGTTGCTGATCTTCCAGCTTATCGTTTGATTTCACACATACCGTACCTTGTTTCGATAAAGTAATCTTCAATCTCAATATCTCTGCCGTAGGCTTCACAGTCTATGTAATGGTAGAGGGCAGGCGGTATCTCGCCAAGTGCATTTTCTTCATAAATTTTTTGGTATGCCACATCTTCCATACTGTTGCACCCAGAATAGCAGATAATATCGTCGATATGGTCTGCCAGTTCTTCGACACTTCCGTAATAAGAAACAAAATCGTCCAGCTTATCCAATACTTCCTCTGGAAAATCTTGTATCAGTTCATAGATACGGTTCAGTTCATCAATGGACGTGTATTCTTCAATCTTCATCGGGAAGTTTTCAGTATCGTGTATTGCGTATTCTTCATAGCGTCCGTTTAAGCCGATACGTTCTCTAATTTCTTCCTCATTTAAGGGAAAACGAAACCAAGCCCCTTTGACACCGCCCTCAACATAATCGCCTAAGTTTGCGATATAGACTGCCATATCATCAATGCTCATCAGACCACCTCATTTCTAGGGCAGTTCATAAATGCCGTGTTCCGTTTCCACGAAATGTCCGTTATCGTCCAGATATTGTCCGTAGGCTTCAAAATCGAAATATCGGACTAGGCGTTCGTCAATCTCTGCAAAGGCAGGGTCATTGTCGAGCAGATGTTTCGCCACATCAGCCATGTTCTTACACCATGAATAGTGGATAATGTCGTGTCGGTGGCTGTGCAGTTCGTCAAGGTCAGTAAACCAGCATAACAGCTCCGCACAATCTTCTTTCAAATCCGCTGGCAGACTTGCATAGGTGGAATAAAGGTCATTGAGCCTTTCGACGCTGGTATCTTCCCGTACATCATCAGAAAAGGGGAGTGCTTTGTCTACAATGCGGTAGTTCTCGCTTTCTGCGTCTATTCCCAGCTTTTCTAAAAATTCTTCCTCGTCAATCGGCAGGGTAAACCATGCGGACAATAGTTCCTCATTGGTTGCTTGTGTGCTTTCGATACACACCCTTAATTCATTCATACGTTTTCACGTCCTTTCTTCAATGCTTCTGCTATGACGGCATAGGGAACGCCGAATACATAGCGTGTAAAATCTTCTAATTGTTTCGTCGGATAATCAGCAAGGCAGATACGCTTTAATTCAAACCACACCGCACGACGTTTGTAGGGCAGGTCTGAAATATATTGACAGCCGATTTTTGCCTGCATATCCGTAAAAATATCATTCAATGTATCACTTCCAATCTTGATAAATCTTAAATTTAGGTATGAAAAAAGCAGTCAATCCTAAGACTAACTGCTTTGTATGTATGCTGGTATGAAGTTGTGAAACTGGGATTTGTCGTCTGTTCTATTTTTTTAGATTTGTTATAAAACCAGAAATAGCAGATATAAGCCACCCCAAGCCAATAACAATTAACGCAATTTTCCACCCTATACCATTATCAAAAACAAAGATAAATGTATATAAAGCGAATAAGCTAATAGGAATAGCAAGTCCATATAACACTAAATGAAATTTTCTCATTTTTTCTTTATCCATTTCTTTGTTACCTCATTAACTTCCAATCTTTTTACTTCTCGCTATAATCATATCACTTTCATACCAGCACTACAATGAAAATCATTATGCACCGATAATCTTATTGAACAGTTCCAGCAACACGTCTTTTACACCGCCAGCATTGAACACCAATCCGACGGCAACAAGGGCAACCACCAAGAACCCAATGAGTTTTGAAAACTCACGTTTGAACCCTAAATAGATACCGATTACCACGATTGCCATTAACACTAATGACTGTGCGTTGCTTAAAAACCATTGATATAAATTTTGACCGAAATTCATTTAATTGTCCTCACTTTCTTTTCTTTGATTTCTTCCATGTGTCTGTCAGCTTCTTTGCCGACGCTTATAATACACATCAAGACTACGCCGATACCCATTCCAAGCGATACCAGCAGTAAGTCTTTTCCTAATTCCCACATTTTTCATCACTCCTTTTCCTTGACAATCATATCCTCAACCGTAGCGGTCTGTTGCTTGATTATCTGGTGGTGGCGTTCCGTCAGCCTTGCCTGCTGTTCAATCGTTTCCAAATAGTCGGTCTGATTGTCTTTGTCTATCTTTTTCAACATTTTCAAGGTCGGGGCAACCTGCCTTTGTAGCCAGTTGAGCGTCCGCTCCAATGTGTAAGGCTCTGGCTTTGTCGTCAGCTTCACGGGCGGTCGCCCCTCACCAATGAACCAAGACCAGCGGGCATTGGTTTTCCAGTCGCTTTTTCGCTTGTCTGGTTCTTTATCGGCAAAACGGATATACTGATTGATGATAGAAAAAGCAGTCTGCTCTGCGTCGTAATTCGTCAGCAGTTCCCGTACCGCATAATAGGCACGCTCATTTTTCAAACGTATCTCAAAGCGGTTTTTAATCGGGACTTCCTCAATCGGTATTCCCAGCTTTGCGTACTGTTCATAGTTCTTTTCATAACAGCAGAAGTACACTTCACTGGAAAATGAACCGATATACAGCGTATGCCCCATACCGCCTTTGTCCGCTTCGTTGTGCTTTACCAGCTCGCCAGAACCATAATTCTTAAAGGAACGGAATTTAGAGATACATTCTTCGTTTTCGCATTTCTTAATCAGTTCTGGAATATCCAGCAGTCCCGTTCTGTCATTGATTGCAAGGTCAAGGCGTTTCATCACGCCACCCTCAACCAAAGCGTCCATGAAGAAGTCATACCAGCTTCTTTCTTGTGCCAGCAGATAACTTTCAAACTGGCGACAGCCTTTGCCTTTCAGTTCCAGCAGGACGCCTTTTTCTTCATCAGCGGAAGTGTAGATAACCACGTCCCCGATATAGTAATGCTCCGTGTATTTGTAATGCCCGTAATCTTCATGGAGCATATAGTTGATATTCAGCTTTAGAATATCTTTGATGATGTGCTTTATATCCATTGTGGGAAAACGGATACGCACATAGTCGAACAGCAGGAACATAGGATTGTCGGGATTGAATTTTTCCACGGCTTCAAGGAGCTTGTGTTTCATATCCTCTGTCAATGTTACCCTGCCAGCTTCGATACGGCTTAAATGTTCTCGGCTGATACCAGCCATGATTGCAAGCCTTGTCTGCGTTACGCCGTAATCACAGCGTTTCTCTTTCAAGGCGGTTAGAAAATCAGTTTCATTCAGTTGTCATACCCCCAGTCGTGATATTTTTGTGATTTTGTGATAATTTCAAGGCTTTATCACAAACGGCGAAAGGTACGAAAAACCCTTATTTTATGCGGACTTGCAAAGGTTTTTGTGGAAGTTTCCGCCGTAATTGTGCCCCTCTGTTAGATAATGAGGGGCTTGTATATGCTGGCGTGGCTAACGCCACACCAGCAACAACGGCATACACGGTCTGGTTCGCTTCGCTGACCGTTCCTGCCGTTTCGGTGGACTATCCGTATACATTCATACCCATATACAAAACAATGAAGTCCATATCCTCGTTTTCGCACAGCTCTAAGGCTTCTTCGTCAAGCTCATATTCATGTTGCATACGCATAAATATGGATTTATCCATAACGATAAACTGATAACAGAACGTACAATTTAAGAACGTCATTTCTTCTTCAAGAGGAATTGAGAACAGTAACGGTAATTCCTGCTGTCTGCGTTCTGCTTTTTCCAATAGCTCCCTCATTTTCGCATGGTAACGCTCAATCGGGTATTCTTCTGATTGGTAATAGTCCATATCGCTGGAAAAATCCAAGTCATCAATGAAGTTGCCGAAATTTAGGCAAATCCCTTTTGTGCTTGCTTCTCCCGTTTCATTTCTTAATTCCATTTCCATATAACTCATAATGTTTTATTCTCCTTTTCTTGTTGTTCTGGCATGACTTGTCTTTGTTCTGCAAGCCTGCCGATTGTCTGTAAAAAATCATGTCCTTTTGGGACTAACGGCGTGTAAAATTCACTTATTACGCTTGTTCCCACATCACAATAGCCACGTCCTTTGATACGCTTCTGAAAAAACTGTTTCTTCACATCTGAACCGAACAGCATACCGTAACCAAGCTCACTGATACGCCCCAGTCCTACACGAAAGTTGAAGTTATCCCTTATCCCGTCCGAGAAATATTTTGCGTCTGGTCTTTGACAAGCGACGATAAGGAAATATCCTGCCTGCCGTCCCAGCATGACGATTTTCTTTAACTGGCTAAGTAGGCTCGTACTTTCTTTTATCCCAAGCATTTCAAAGAACGCCACATATTCGTCAAAGATTAAAAAGCAGGGTGGCAGTTCCAGATAGGCGTAGTTTTCGCCCGTCTTATAATCTGGGTGTCGCTTCATTTCCTCGCTTCGCTGTACCATGCCCTCATAAAACGAATTGACGCAATCTATCATTTCTTCTTTGGTGTGATACACATTTCCCATAACTGTTCCTAAGTCTGCAAGGTCAGCGTTCTTCGGGTCTAAGATGTAAAGGACAGCGTTGGTATGTAGTAAGGCTTCAATGAGCGTCAGCAGAAAATAGGTTTTACCGCCACCAGTCCCACCAGCAATCAAAGCGTGAGGGAGTGCGTCATATTCCCAGACAAGATTTTTCATCAGTCTAAGACAGCCGTTTTCTGCCCGTACTTCATCAATGGTAATACGGTTTGCTATCATGTCATAAAGCAGGGTGTATTCAATATATCCGTCATGTAAGGTCTTGTCGGTCAATTCACAATACAAGCCACTTTCCAATTTATCCTCTAACCGTAAAAGCTGGTCTTGATATTTTCCTAACGTAATTTCACAGCGGATATGGAGCAGTCCCTTTTCCATTTGATAATAAATCTTTGGAAACCAGACGATTTTTTCCCTTGATCTGCTTTGCAGGTCAGTGAAAAAACCGCTGTCTTGTACGGTATCAGCTTCATACCACTTATTTTCCAGTACCATTCGTGCCAGCTTTTGACGGTGTAATAGTTTCTTGAAACTGTCATAGCAGAAACGATAATACAGAAGAGCGACCAATGCACAAACACCAGTCGCTATCAGTATGGTTATGAAGTTGTAAGGGGAAAGCGTCAAGCCGTTGTCTAACAAGCTGAAATGCTCCCAATCGGTACGCATGAGCTGTTTCATATTCAGTAGCAAAAGAACTGCCACGAATACAAACAGAAGTGTACCAGCACAGAAACGATATACTAAGCCTTTGTCGCTGGCTCTGATACGCTTTCCCTTGTATTTATAGAATGTCATAAATGCTCCTTTCTTTGCATGGAAAAAGCGGTCAATCGTAATGACTAACCGCTTAATGAACATAAAATTATTTTGCTTGCTTTTTTAGAATAGTATAACTTGCAACTAAAACCACGAAGAATAGTAATATGAAAGTTAAAGTATGAAATATTCCATTTGGATAAGGTGCTACCCAGCCTTGTTTGAAAACAAGGATAGAAATATATCCCGTAATCATAGAAATAGGCATAAAAGTAATCCCAATTATATTAAACCAACTTACATAAAATGTTGCTTTTTCTTCTGATAATATTCTTGCAATAAAATACCCAATAATTCCTACCGCTTGAATAATCATTGAACCTGCAACAACTTCCATTGTTTGCAATTCATACCAGCCACCAAAAGCACAGAGTAACCCAATAGCAACAAAAGCTGTTGATGAGATATAAAGTATTTTACTTGCAATCTCTTTACTCTTTTGTTCTTTATCATTAACTGGCTCAATGCCCTTTAGAATGTAATCAGTAGTTACTCCAAAAAAATCGCTCATTATAATTACTTTTTCTAAGTCTGGTGTACTTTGCTCACTTTCCCATTTAGAAACAGCTTGTCTTGAAACACCAACTTTATCAGCAAGTTCCTCTTGTGATATTCCTTTCGTTTTTCTTAAATATTGTATTCTGTCTGACATATTCATTTTTAGCACTCCTTTCTTCATGGTTATTGTACCAATATTGGCAGTTGCACAGCCACCATTTAGGAATGGAAATATGTCAACTGACAGTTGCAATCGTGTTTTTTGCGAAATATTCAAATATTTTTGATTATAAATCGTGCTTTCAACATATTCACATTATAACAATTTTTCACAATCGCTACAATGAAAACCTAATGTATCAACTTATTTCTTCGGTTGTCCCTGCGGTGTATGGTTCTGTGGATTGCCAGTTTGATTGCCTTTGTTCTTCAAGACAATATCATCAGCCTTGATATACCAGTCCACAACCACACCTCGATAGTTGGCATTTGCCACCGTATCGGCTACGGGATTGACAAGCTCCACCTCTGCATTATACGGATATTCCTTGACTGGAATATCCGCAGGGATTGACACTTGTATCATGCGTTCCTGCACACTGCATTTTAAATCATAGGTTCTTCTTGTGATTTCCTCACTGGTTGAGCCGTCGTCGTTTTCTGCTCGCACCTCATGTCTAAGTGCAGAGAATTTCAATGTTCCGAATGTCTTTTCTTTGTCTAATACAATACCGTTTGCTAATCTCATAATCATTTACCCCCTTACTTGCTTTCCTCGACTGGCAACATATCATCAGCCGTTAAAATATAGTTTGTAAAGCCACGTCCTTTGACATTTTTACCGTCAGCGGTAATCTTCGGATTGATAAGTTTTACCCTCTGCTCTGGTTTAAAGTGCTTTTCGCCTGCTTTCGCTGGAATGGTTACGATAATGTCGTCGGCTCTCTGCACATCAGAGTACAAGTTATAGCTTCTTGATACGGGCATAAAGCGTCCGTTCAAGCGTTGCTGGTTTACATTGTTTTCCCCAGCAAATTCCAAGTTTCCAAAAGTCTGTGCCATGTTCGGCACTACATATTTTAATTCCATATTGTTTTACCTCGTTTCTTTCTGTTGTTTTGATTGATTTGTTCTATTTCTTATTCTGGCGGTTAAGGAAGTACCAGCAATCCCACAGATAGTAAAGGGTAAACTGTATGCTTCGCACCCTTGACTATCCGTGTTCTTGCAGGTTGTTAGCAGACAAGCCAGAATAAGAGGAAGTCTGCTGTTTGACAGCTTCGGTGGAGAACGTGATTTTTCTTTCATCATATCGTTACCGCCTTATGATTTTTTCACTTTACGGCGTTTGTAAAGATATGTTCCAGCCAGCCCAGCACCAGAAGTCAGAAGAAGTGCAAGCAGTCCGTAAAGGTTGGTACTGTCGCCCGTTTTTGGACTGTCTGTTTTCTTTGGTGTATCGGGTGTCTGTGGTGTTTCTGGCTTCTCTGGTTCTTTGGGTTCTTCGGGCGTTTCGGGTACTTCTTTGATAGTAACCGTCTGTCCGTCGTCCTCAATGTCTTTGTGTTCCGTAACCTTTTTCGGTTCATCTGGATTGCTTACATCATACAATTCTTCAAAGGTTACAAGCTGTTTACCGCCAAGAGAAGAAGCGTCAAAGGTAAAGGCAATCTCTACTTTCATGCTTTCTTTATCAGCGATAAAGGTATAGTCATTCTCTATACGTTTGCCGTCAATGATAAGCTCAGCATTTTCTTCTTTCAACATCTGCCAGCCTACAAGCTGATATTTTGTACCGATTTCCAAGCCCTCTAAAGTAACCGTATCAACGATTGTAACGTCTTTTCCTGCTTCAATCTCTTTGTTGCCGTCTTTATCGGTAGCGGTTGTATGTATCTTGATGATACGTTCGGTAATCAATACCGTTTGCCCGTCGTCCTCAATGTCCTTGTGTTCCGCAACTTTTACGGGTTCGTCTGGATTGCTCAAATCGTATAATTCCTCGAATGTTACCAGATTTTTACCGCCAAGCTCGGACGCATTGAATGTATAGGAAATTTCCACTTTCATAGCTTCATCATCAGCGACAAAGGTATAGTCATTTTCTACACGCTTTCCGTCAATGATAAGCTCGGCGTTTTCTTCTTTCAGCATTTGCCAGCCTACAAGCTGATACTTTGTGCCTTTCTTCAAACCGTCTAACTTGACGGTATCAACGATTGTTACCTCTTTTCCTGCAAGGATTGTCTTTTCGCCGTCCTTGCTGGTTGCTGTGGTATGGATTGAGATTTCTTTTTCGTATTCATCAGTCAAAGTTCCTAAATCAATCACACGATTATTTCTTGATACTACGATTTCAAATGGTGGGATAAGCTCAAAACCCTTATTGCTTTCACATCTCAATTCTTCAATGATGTAAGTATCATAAGGCAATGCCCCTTTGCTGTCGTCTGGTTCAGAAGTTCCAAACCACACACCGTCCTCACTGGTCTTTCCTGCGTTGGTATTGTGCTTATGACTAGCCCATTCAGCAGAAGTAGAGAACTGTCCGTTATCATCAGTTACCACGATATGACTTTCTCCCGTCGTCTTGCTTGTGATCCTAAACGGAACATCAGCAAGACGCTTGTGTGTTCCTGCACCGATTTTTACGCCCTCAATATCGCCACGCTTAATCTGATTGTAGATAGAATGGGTTGCGTCGGTTAAATCAACGATTTTTCCATTTTCTGTGATTGTAAAATCAATCGGTTTTGCACCGTCAGTCAAGTAACCGTCGGGAGCTTCACTCTCAACGATACGGAAGTTTCCATAAGGTAAGAGGTCGGCAGAAGTAGAAGCGATACCCTCAATATCCGTATGGATTGTCTTTACCACTTCATTTTTCTTGTATAGCTTGCCCTCAACCAATACCGCATTATCATTTAAGGAAATGATGTCAAAGGCAGTATCTTTCAAGGTCGCACTTCCTTGTGGCTTTGTATCGCCAGTTTCTAAATCTCGTTTCTGAATTTTGACACCGCCACGGATAACCTTGTCTGATACGGAAAACTGGTTACTTCCAGATAATACGGCAAGGTTGCCGTCCTCGGTAATCTGTGTTACATATAAGCCTTTCATCTGTTCGGACTTATCGCCAGCCTGCATATATGCACCGTCCAATAAGTACCCGTTTGGAGCTTTTGTTTCCTCAACGGTTAGCGTTCCTAAAGGAAGAACCGCTTTTCCGTCCTGCATATAGAAGCTGTCGCCAGATACTTTGTATGCGTCAGCTAATTTTGTAACATAATGGACTGTACCGTCGCTGTCCTTTTCAGCGATTGTCTTTGTCGTCCATGTACGAGTAGCTTTTTCTGGAAGATTGTTCTTGTTGTAATAACCGTCATAATATTTCCATGTAAACTCCGCACCTGCCAGAGAAGCGTTCCCTTGTGGGTTGTCTTTCTGTGTTTCCATGTCGATTTTGAAAAGCTCAATCAAAGTGTCTGTTACTTTCGGTGTATCAGATACATTCAAGGTCGCTGTTTTTCCGACTTCTACCTTTAAGGAATAGACCGTATCATCAACCTTATATCCTTTCGGAGCGGATAATTCCTTGATATAAACTGTTCCTGCTTTGACCTCTACAATCTCTGTATTGCCGTTACTATCAGTCGTAAGGGTAGCAAGCTGTTTCGTGCAGTCTTTATCAGAAAAGACACCGTAAGTTGCACCAGCGATAGAGTAATTCCCGTTACCGTCTGTAATGCTGGCATTACTAGAAGATTTCTTCAAGGTGGCATTTCCGACGTTTAAGTTCGCCCAGAACTGTCCTAGTTCCTGCCCCTCGCCAGAGTAGATATAACCGCCACATTCATAACGTCCTTTATTCTCTTTGACAAAGGATTTCGCCCCTGCGAAAACTTCGTCCTGCGTTGCCTTTGGTATTTCATCATAAGAAGCTCGCACGTTGTCGCATTGCCAGCCCAGATGAACGCTTAATCTCTGCCAGACCACAAGCTGTCTTAAAAGGTAGGCGTGATTGTTGCTTATTCCGCTGTGGCTGTCTGTGTACTGTTTTACATATTCAATGGATAAGGCAACGTCGCTTATCTGGTCGGCAGTCATGCGTGAGCTTGCGTCAGTTCTGGTCTTATAGCCGTTCTTAAAATCTGTGTTAATGTCGATACAATAAGCGCCCTCGCCCTCAACGGTCAAATGCCCCTCATTAAAGGTAGAACCAATCGAACCGTCATTCATTACTTTTTCAACGATACCGACACGCTCATTGGATTGCGTCCAGTATTGCTTACTTTCTGCATGAACGGTTGTACTCGGTAAGGTGGTAACGACAGTCGCTAGGGCAAGTACGCCCGTACACAATCGTTTCAATATCTTTTTCATAAATCTAATGCTCCTTTCATTTTGGGTAATAAAATAGCCGTCCATAAAGAACGGCTGGAAATAGAAAAGGAACGTCATTTTTAGGCGTTCCATAGTCTATGAAATATTCAATTTTTTGTTGTTTCAATACTGATGTGCTGTATTCATAACTTCTTAAATCGGGTTAAATCAACGTATCAAGGCTCGCTCGCAGGTAGTAAATTAGTAGTAAAATGAATGTTTTGAACCCTTATAAAAGCGAATACAGCTAGGTTTTTAGGGGATAATTGGACTTTTTATTGTGATATTCTGATAATAGTTATTATAAATTTCATATGATTCTTCTAATGTCATGTTTGTCCTCTTCTCTCTTCCATTTCATTTTGCTTTTCTTTAAAACGCATTTACCCCGGAAGAGAAATTTCTTTTCTTCCGGGGTAAATGCGTTCTTCCTATACCTCAAGCGGGGCATGCAGACTGCGGAAATGATTTTTCAAACACGCTCCAGCGTCCACTACAGAATTCTTTTTCTCTGTCCCTGTTGTTTTTTCAAAAATTCTCAAACAGCCCATCAATTAATCTGCTGTTCTCTACGCGATTGGCTAATTTTTCAAGTTCTTCTGTTACTTCTCCGCCCAGTTCCTGGTAGAATTCAAGCAATCTTTCCTGGCGTTCCTCGCATCCTGGCACTTTTTCCCATTCACGCGCCATTTTTTTGGAAAACAGACCGTTTACGTTATAAGTTTTCTGTATCTCCTGTTCTCCGTAATACTTCAGATCAATTTCTCTTTCTGCCGGCTTTGCCAGTTCCGCGCGCATCTGGCCGATAATAAAGTCCATGGAAAATGCAGGACTCTCCCATTCCAAAAAAGCACGGTACATTTCCACATCGGTATCGACGTCTCTTGGAAATCCCGGTGCTGACATGTATGGTGTCCGTATGTCTCTCAGATTGAAAAACAGAGTTGCATACCAGTTCAGATGCTCGAAATGTGTCTCTAACAGATAACGCAGCAGCGGCACATTTCCGGCTTTCATCACCTGATCCGGCTCTGCAAATTCGATTAATCCTGTGTAGTGTTCCAGCATGTATTCTGTCAGCTCTTTCCCCGCACCGGCAACTGCCTGACCCAGTGCCTCTTTTTCTCCGTACGCCAGGCTTGCGCCATCGATATCATAATGGTCGATGCAGTAATCCAGCATCTCCGGACTGCCGGACAGAATCGCCGCTGTGAGAATACCCGGGATATAAAAATCTCCGACAATCGTTTCCCGGCGAATGCTGTAATAGGTTTTTCTGGCTCCCGGAATACGATCCCATTCACAGGTGTATTCCCAGTACTCCATATTTTCTTCCGTCATTTCCTCGTCTTTTGCTTCAAACATCTGCAGCAGGGAAACGTTTCCGCTCATCACAGCCGCCAGATAATTGGGCGCATCGGTCCAGCACAGTTCTTCATGAAGATACATCTTTCGGAACGCAACGACACCGTATTTATCCATGCTGATAAATTTCTTTGCAATTTTCTCCAGATGGGACGACTCCTGTACCTGAAGAAGTCCGTCAATCGTTGTGGCAGATTCGAGTGCCCACAGGCAGACATCTTCCCTGCCGCAGCCTCTTCCATACCAGTAAGTATAGGCGGCCAGCGGAATGGCATTTCGGTTATACTGGTCTGGTTTCAGTTGATTTTCATCAAAGAATCTCTTGATTTCTTCCAGTTCTGCGTCCTGATCCAGGAGTTCCCGGATCTTTTTCGTATCCCAGACTGTTTTTCCGATATCATTTAAGGCTGTGGATTTTTTCAGGTGTACTTTCTGCAGTTCTTTCTCAAAAATCTCTCTTTCTACTGGGTTCATTGCATTTAAGACTGTCTCTTTCATTCGTTTTTCCTTCCATAATAATCTCTTTTTTCTCTTGTTAATTTCCTGTTCTTTTTGTTTCATCTCCATAAAGAAGCGCCTCTCCCAATGCTTCGATTTTGCCCCTGCAGACTACCGGGTTTTCCAGTTTGTAATGGTCGAAACCATATTCCAGCATTCCCATATCCCCTGAGAGAATGAGTGCGGTGAGTACATTTG
Organism: Blautia sp. AF19-13LB; assembly: GCF_003479105.1. Classification (NCBI taxonomy): domain Bacteria; kingdom Bacillati; phylum Bacillota; class Clostridia; order Lachnospirales; family Lachnospiraceae; genus Blautia; species Blautia sp. AF19-13LB. The sequence goes on along the minus strand of NZ_QUGO01000022.1, from coordinate 2,536 downwards.
GAATACAGAATTTTTTCGAAACGTTTTCCCGGCCTATCGTATAGCAAGGCAGCTTTCTGCTCCTACAAGGGGCAAATTCTTCCTTCCAGCCAAGGTCTTCTTCTTCATCCTCTTCTTCCATTTGTCTTTCCTTTTCAAATGCCTGCAATAGTGCAATATTGCCACTTAAAATAGCAACCAGCGTATTCGGTGCATCCGTCCAGAAGTTCGCGGATTCCTTTTGTATTCCAGACCGCTTTTCCTGCATCCCGGAAAGAGTGCGTCTGTTTTGTGTACACTTTCTGCAATTCTGCTTCCAGGATTTTTCTTTCCTTCGGATTCATTTTGTTTAAAACAGCTTCCTTCATCTTATATCTCCCCTTCCAATCTTCAGCGCAAGGCTGCTTTCCTTCGCTGTTTGCTGTTTTTTTCGTCAGGTATCCTTAAAACAAGGGTACCACACTCCTTACCTTTTCGCATTCATCCGTCAGATGAAAACGGATATTTTTCATTCATCTGTCAGATGAATTTTCTCGTTAATGTTCACTCAGTACCTGAACACTTGCTGTTCAGGTACGTAAGAATGTGATTCAGGTGTGAACAGCCCTCCTTTTGCGAAGCAAAACTCTAAATGAGGGCTGCTTACGTTACTGTTCGCAGGACACCTGTGAACAGTAACATTTTCTCCCTTGTAATCAAATGCCCTTTATGATAAGGTTAAGATATCTTTAGATTTGACTTTTATTCGTAGCTATGTCTGTAAATCATGCAGACACTTCCATTTAGAAAGGAGCAAATACCCCCGATGGGAATCTATCTAAACAGCAGCAGTGCTTTTGGATTATTTCGCAGAGATTGTCTATCAACCTATTTCATAGATAAATCTTCTATCTTAAAAGAACTTGTTCCACTCGTTGAATCAGATGATTATGATCCGGAAAAAACCGTTTTGAATTCTCAAAACAGTCAAAAATATGTGGCGATTACCAGACCGCGCAGGTTTGGAAAAACCGTCATGGCCAATATGATTGCTTCCTACTTTGGCAGAGGAATTGACAGCAGTAAAATTTTTGATCGATTAGCTGTCTCTCAGTATCCCTGGTATCAAAAGCACTTAAACCAGCATAATGTGATTCATATCATGTTCAATGAGATTCCTGCTGAAATCACCGATTATAACCATTATATAAACCGCATAAAAAAAACGCTGCTTCTGGATCTGCAAAAAGCTTACCCAGATGCTGCGATTGAAAAAGAGGACTCGGTATGGGATGCGTTGACCAGAATTTACGAATATTGTAACCAGGAACAATTTATTTTTATATTAGATGAGTGGGATTACATTTATCATCAGCCTTATATGACCGATGCAGATAAGACTGCCTATACCAAATTTCTGAGCAATCTTCTGAAAGATAAAGCTTATGTAGAAATGGCCTATATGACCGGTATTTTGCCAATTGCAAAATATTCCAGCGGTTCTGAACTGAACATGTTTTTTGAATATTCTATGGCAACCCGCGCAAAATTCAGCGAATATTTTGGGTTCACGGACGATGAAGTCAATCTGTTATATCAAAGATATTTGCAAATAGAAAAAAATCCTTCCGTTACGCGGGAAGGATTGGAATTATGGTACGATGGCTATCAGACCGCAGGCGGAAAAAAACTCTATAACCCACGCTCTGTCGTAGGGGCTTTAAGTGACAATCAATTGGGAAATTACTGGACAAGTTCTGGTCCGTACGATGAAATTTTCTATTATATCGGCGCAAATGTAGATGCTGTAAAAGATGATATTGCTCTTATGGTCGCCGACATTCCCGTTCCTGCCAAAATTCAGGAATATGCGGCAACGTCTATGGAACTGAAAACAAAAGATGAAATTTTTTCTGCCATGGTAGTCTATGGATTTTTAAATTATTCCAAGGGTTATATATCCATACCAAACAAAGAGTTGATGGACAAATTTGCCGAAGTAATTCAAAGAGAACCATCCCTTGGAAATGTTTACAAGCTTGCGAAAGAATCCGGCCGAATGCTTGCAGCTACAAAAGCCGGCGATACGAAAACAATGGCCGAACTGCTGGAATACGCACACAACACCCACAGCCCGCTGACACTGTATAACAATGAAGCGGAACTGGCTTCTATCATTCGCTGGGTATATTTGAAGGCTTTAGATTTTTATCGTATTGAACGGGAAGATAAAGCCGGTATCGGTTATGTTGATTTTATTTTCTATCCATTTCAAAAAAATGATGATGCCATTATCATAGAATTAAAAGTTAACCACTCTGCTGATGAAGCCATCCAGCAAATCAAAGACCGGCAGTATGCATTACGTTTTGAAGGAAAATTTGGCGAAAAAGCGGAATATACCGGTCGTATTCTCGCGGTGGGTATTGCTTACCATAAAGACGATATCAAAAAACTTCATGAATGTAAGGTGGAGGTTCTTCGTGAGAAAATTGTCTGATGCAGTTTTTCTGTCTATGAGAGACTGTGAGAAAAAGTCTGTAAATAAGATTCTTCTATGATATGCAAGGGTGGTGAG
>NZ_QUGO01000021.1:36475-43306 GCF_003479105.1 Blautia sp. AF19-13LB | reverse complement strand
TCGCACGTTCCGTTCTTTGGGGAGGGAATAACCGTAAGGTTTGTCCCTTACCCGACAGCCGAGAGGTGAAGGACCGAATCAGTAGGAGTCTTGAGTATGACCGAGAAAGGAGGAATGACCGTCTATGGCAGAAAACATTGAAAACAATGGCTGTTCGCAAAGAGATAATGCGGAACATGAAGGGTATGTGAAAGCGTCTAGGTCATTCAATCGGATATGGAAAGAAAGAGACAGTGCACAGCCGAGACTTTTGGAAGCGATACTGTATAAAGACAACTTTAACAGAGCGTACAAGAGAGTTAAGGCAAACAAGGGAGCGCCAGGAATTGATGGCATGACCGTTGAAGAGGCTCTTCCATATCTAAGGGAACATCAACAAGAGATAACCGACCGCATTTATCGTGGAAAGTACACTCCGTCTCCAGTAAGACGAGTTGAGATTCCCAAAGCAGATGGTGGTGTGCGAAAGTTTGGCATACCAACAGTGGTAGACCGTACAAGAAAGACTGATAAACAGCGGCTCTGCCCATTTGTAACTATTCACAAATCTTATATCAGTTTTTAACGTTTATACAAAACTTGAAACGGTCTCTGGCTTTTACGATTTAGCCACAGCCTATCAGTCTGTGCACGTCAACTATTGAAAGCGCCGTATACCGAACGGTACGTACGGTGCTGTGAGAGGACGGCGGTTAGTCACCGCCTCCTACTCGATTTCGTCCTAGAAATCCCCCGATTCACCCCAAGAAACTTATCCCTATACTCAATCGCCTTCTCCGGCTTCTTCCACCGTGCATACAGATTATTCAGATACCGATAGGTCGTCCTCATATAGTCATTATCTGTTCCTACAGCATTTCCAATAATGCTCTCAGCCCCAAGCAGATTTATCTCTGCCGCTTCCGGCTTTCTTTCCATCATATCAATAATCCCCTGACTCAGCTTACAGATACCATAATCCAGAGAGGTATCCGACAGATGTTCCAATACCAAGGTTTCATATTGCTCCAGTACAATTTTTGCATTGTCCACATCCTTTGCCAGCAACAGCATATTGATAAGGTTCATCATTTGTTGCAAGGAATCATGGGATTCGGTTAGTCCCAAGTGGGCATATTCTATACGGATATTAAAAGCCGTACGCAGTGCTTTGGCTGCCTCATTCCCTTGTTTCATCAGTAGATAAGTGTTGGAAAGGTTGTTGTACAGATTGGACAGCAGGTTGGTAGTCCGCATATCTGCATCCTTAGTATGAAGCTTTTCCATAATGTTGATTGCCTTTTCACGCTTCTTTACTGCATTTCCATAATCCTTTTTCAACAGAAAACATTCTGCCTTATAATCCAGTAGCAGTGCCTTATCACAAGGAGACTCCAGCTTGTATTCTTCCATAACATAGCTGATTCTTTCAGTAAGTTTGGGCAGGTAATCTGATACAAGATACTTGTCCAAATATGGGAACACATCCTGCAAGAATAGCAGAAAATATGCTCCATCATCCACAATAATACGCTCCGTCACACTGATGAGAGAGGCTATGACATTTTCCGGTCTGCGTAGCTCCAAACCATGTGCCAGGCAGATAAGGTGGAGGTTGTCCAACAGAGTACTACAGGCAGTAACCGTTGGCATGGTCTCAATAGCAATCACTTCTTGCAACAGCGGATGCAGGCTGATTTTCTTGTTATCCGTATCCTCGTTGATAAATCCGTACTTAATAAGGTGGTTCACATCTGTGAGGTTATCAAGCTTCATCCAGTTCTTAAAGCTATTCTTTATTACACCGGAAACCGGTAGCAGGGACAGATTGCGGAGAATGTCCAATTGCTGATTGGATAATTTACCAAGCTGTAGGAGCTTGCTTAAATGCTCTATCATCAGTCCGTCTGTAAAATCATCATCCTTATACAGTTCTACATCTTCCCCGGAGGTAATATTCAAGCCACAGGTTTTCAACTCTGCCAGCAGTTCTTCCGGCTCCATGCCACTGGCTGTCAGAGACAAAGCAGACAGGCAAACCGTAAGAGTGTGGCAACCTACCGTCTGAATAATCTCCTTTACCACATCTTGAGAACTCTTTGCAGAAGGGCAATGCTTATAAAACAATTCTATAAGCTCAGTATCTGCGTCCATTTCAGAAATCTTTATCGTCTCATATTGTGAAATATTGCAACGACTGGTAACCAGTATTTTGCAATTCAATTTTATAAATTCCTTGAAGAAAGCATCCTCTTTCGGCAGAACATTGAAGTTATCAATGATAATCAAACTGTCAGAGTGGAGCTTTTTTAATATTCTCATATGCTTGTCAAAAAGCATTTCTTCACTCATATCAGCGGTATCATCGCTAAATTCCATGTGAGCAACACATTTCTTCAAATCACCACCATAAAACAGATGAATGATATTTGTGTATTTCTTTTCGTTCTTCTTGGCATAGGTCTTTACCAATTCACTTTTACCCATACCTGCAGTTCCGGTGATAAATACAGGATTATGGTCCTGTAATGCCTTAGCAACAGCCTTCAGTTCCTCTTTTCGTCCAATAAAATAGCAGTTGGCAGAAGGAAGTCTGTTACTCAGCAGAATATCTGATAGGTCAGGGGATAGCAGAGTATGCTTGCTGTCATGGTCGTTTAAAATGGCATAGCGTATAAGGGCAGTGATAAGTTCTGCGTCATCGGTTATCCTTGCAAATTCATCGGCTTTTTTGGTGCCGATTACATCCACACTGTCTGCAACTAATTCCAAAAGCAATTCCCTTGTGGCAGGCACATTGATAAGGTTGGGAATGACATCATCCTGAATGTTATTTTGAATACCGTCAAATCCGGCATTGTCATAAAAGGACAATATTTCTTTTGGGATGGGACGATCACCGGTACACCATCTGCTGTAGGTAACATTTTTCTCAAAATCATCTTTTTCAAATAAATCCATATTGCTCAAGCAGTCAAAGAAGATATCCTCAATCATTCGGTACTGGGCGTAGGTTTTCTTTTTATTTTCCAATAACACTCCAATCACGTTGGAGAAGGTAATGCGGTTCTGCAATTTTTCACTTCCAATCTATTTTGTCAACTTTTGGTCAAGTCTTCGTCAATGATAATCCCGGTCAGAATTTCGTATCATTAACCCATGAAAACGTAGCCGCCACGAGCCAGCAGGCAAATGAATGAGCTACATGAATATATTACAAGCATAGCTTGTAATCCGGCTAGTGATTTCACCCTTGCAAGCAAGTGAAATCACTAGCGCCATTATAACACGCTACAAACAAATGTTCTATACGAACTTTATTGAATTTGAACCTTGAAAAACAATCCGGAAACGGATTCATGAGCTGTATTCTATGTCAACAGACCTTGCGAAGAGACTTGAGCAATCAAGCGGAGCGAGGGAAGACACTTCCGTCAAGGGTGGGAAAGGAACTCGAGCAGGAGTAGCCTACAGGCGATAAGCTAAAGGTCAGCTGTAACGCTGACGGCATAGGATATGAATGGAAGCCAAAACGGTCTAACAACTTTTGTCAGAGATTTTCTTGAATAAGCCAATTTCTTATGGAAAGTAGGTGATAACGCAGAAATAAGAGTGAGGAGGTGTAGCAGATGACGAAGGAGATGGAATTTGCAAAGTGTATGGCTTTGCTTCGTAAGGCGGTTCGTATGGAACTAATTACTGAAGCAGAGTATACCATAGCAAGAAACAAGCTGATGGACAGATTTCTCATTATTCGTGAGGATGATCCAAAGGCGGCGTAATTTTATGGATGTGTAGAAATTATTTTACCGCACATTCGTTAACATTTGATTTTTCATTTATGATGTCAGCATACAAGGCAACTTACTTGTTGTTGGCATCATTTTCATTATAACAGAATTAAAACAGGAGGATTTTATTATGCAGGAAGTACAAGTTTTAGAAGCAACAAGAACTGCTCCTAACAGCAGGGGCAGGGTAAGAAGCAACCCGATAACAGTGGAAAGGATTCGTGTGGCAGCCTATGTTAGAGTATCTACGGATGACGATGACCAGTTGGGCAGCTTTGAATCCCAGAAACTTTATTATGAAGAGAAAATTGGTGAGAATCCCGAATGGGTTAATGCCGGGATTTTTGCTGATGAGGCGATTACCGGAACCAAGACCGACAAGCGAACCGGATTTCAGGAAATGATTAACCGATGCTTAAATGGTGAGATTGATTTGATTCTGACCAAGTCCATATCCCGATTTGCCAGAAATACGCTGGATACCTTGCAGTATTCCAGAATGCTTAAGGATAAGAATATTGGTATTATTTTTGAAAAAGAAAACATCAGCACCTTGGATATGCAGGGAGAGATGCTTTTGACAATTATGAGTTCCCTGGCACAGCAGGAGGTTGAGTCTTTATCCAAGAATGTTACCATGGGACTTAAGATGAAAATGAAGCGTGGTGAACTGATTGGTTTTAACGGCTGTCTTGGTTATGATTATCACCCGGAAGACAAGAGCCTGACGGTAAATGAGTATGAGGCGGAAACGGTGCGAATGATTTATGATTTGTATCTTCAGGGGTATGGAACAACTACCATAGCTCATCGGTTGACGGAGCTTGGCAGGAGAAATAAAAAGGGCGAAGTAATCTGGCACACTCATGGCGTGATGGGAATTATTAAGAATGAAAAGTACAAGGGTGATGTTCTTCTAGGAAAAACCTTTACTACCGACCCTATCAGTAAGCGTAGACTTGCTAATATGGGTGAGCAGGATCAGTTTTATATCAGAGACCATCATGAGTCTATCGTTTCCAGAGAGGTGTGGGATGAGGCAGAGCGCATCCGCATGAAGCGTTCTAAGAATAAAATTATGGAGACCAGTGGAAACAGGGAGCGTTATACCCGTCAATATGCTTTCAGCAGTATGTGTGAGTGCAGCTATTGTGGACATAAGCTTACCCGAAGGACAAGGCACAGCAGTTCCATTTATGAAAAGCCTGTGTGGCAGTGTATGAATGCCACCAAGAATGGAATTAAGAATTGTCCACATTGCAAAGCCATTGATGAGGCGATTTTGGAAGGAGCTTTTTTGGAAGCCTTTGGATTGCTGGCAGGGAATTTTGATGATGTGCTGGATATAGTTATGTCGAATGTGGAGGAGGCTTTGAACAATGCAGAGGATGTTCGTAAGAAGCAACAGCTTGATAAGGACATTTCTTCCTTGGAATCAAAAAAATCCCGAATGACAGATATGCTCATTGATGGTACAATAAGTAAGGAAGTTTATGATGAAAAGGTACTTGAATTTACCCGTAAACTTCATACTCTTTCTGAGAGAAGATATCTTTTGGAGGAGTCAATTAACAAACAGAAAGATGTTGGCAAGCGAATGTCAGCACTTCGTGAGACACTAATCAGTGAGCAGGTGCTGGATGAATTTGACAGAGTGGTGTTTGAGAGTATTATTGAGAAGGTTCTGGTTGGAGGCTTTGATGAGGAAGGTAATCCCGACCCATACAAGCTGACCTTTGTGCTAAAGGGAAACCAGTCGGGAACCGTTCCCAATGCCAAGGAACATTACAAAGCAATTCAGAAGGAATTGAAGAAAGGAAATAAGGTGTCTTAAGATGGAGAGAAAGCTGACAAAAGTTGTTGATGGAACCGAAATAACAGTGGGTGGAAAAATGTGTTCATGCGGCACAGACATGGCTAATGATTTGTGTTCATGGGAGTGTCCCGACACATGTGGAGACGGTTGTTCTTTTGTCCCAACAAAAACCAGATGACACGATAGAGATCGACTTAGACTTAGATGAGCTGGATGCAACCAGTGCAGAGACGAAAGCGACCTATCAGGAAATCAAAGATTATGTGCTGAAAGAATTTGGCTTGAAGGTTTCAAATTTATATATTTCTCAAATCAAAAGGAAATGTGGAATCGAAGTAGGAGAGAACTATAATCTGCCAAAGACAGAAAATCCAAAAGTGCCACAGTGTCCGAAAGAGAAAGAAGATGCTATCAAGGCTGCCCTGAAATATTTTGCGATGATCTAAGGATATCGCTGATTTCAAGGAGGAATAACACATGAAAAGCACATTTGAAAAAATGGGTGGAACCTACACACTGGAAGCAGACGGAATTTACTATCCGAATCTTGTCAGTACAGATGAAGAACCGCATTATGGAAAATATGGAATGCTGCGGAAAACGTATCTGAAAGAGCATCGTCCGGCAATGTATTCTCTGTATATGTTGGAAGACAGATTGACAAAACATCTGAATGCTGTGGATGATGAAGCACAGGAGAGGATGGGTATTCTGGTGCGTCAGATGATGGAGAAGCAAGGCGTTACGGAAGAATTGAAAGCTCGTGATCAGATGGTGTGGGTTGGAGTTGTAAATAACATCCGGAATGCAGCAGAAGAGATTGTGTTAAAAGAATTGATTTATAGGTAGTAGAATAAGAGCTGAACAAGTAGGACGAAAAATCCTGTTTGTTCGGCTTTTATGTTTATAAGGGGTCAAAGAAGAAGCAAATTACAATTCTATAGCAAGTGATCTTTTCTAAGTTTCGGAAGGCTGGTTTTTTCCGTCATAGTTATAAGTTGCCGATTTAATTATTCCATAGTATGGCTTAAAAAATATTCGAATATAACTTTATAGAAATAATCATGACGGGGAGATTATTTGATGAATTATGTGCTAATATTCTGCAATTCTACTGCTAGTCGATTGATTTATGCACGCTCTCATTATAATATGTGTGCAGGAGGTGGATATATGTATCAGATTAGTAATGAAAAATTCGGTTTATTTGTAACCGAATTAAGAAAGGAAAAGAATTTAACTCAA